>JAJOKG010000001.1 GCA_021206415.1 Sulfurospirillum sp.
CGGAAGTTGACCCATTGCCGCATGGGCTTTTGTTTGAACGGTTTATTGACGTAAACCGCAATGACTTGCCTGATATTGACATTGACTTTTCAGATAAAAAACGCCACATGGTATTCGATCATCTGGGTGAAAAATACGGTGTTGCAAATGTCGCAAAAATCGGCTCAATCAACTGTGAACGAACAAAAACTTGAGCTTGCACCAAAAGATATTGAGGAATTCGATGTCTTTAACAAATACTTCATTACAGATTTACAAAAGCTCGAATTCCCATTTTTCGAAGATGAGAGCGAGTATTACATTTTAAAATTAAAAAATAAAGAGCTAAAAAGTGCTCCAAAATGTTTTAAAAGATAACGACTTGTTCTATTCATAAATCTGTCCCAAAAAATTTGAAATTGGCTCATTGAAAAGCCATGTTATTAAAAGTCCCAATGCAAGAAAGGGAATGAAAGGAAGTGCATATCCTTTTTTGCGCACGACCATAAATGCGATCAGTGCAATAAGTGCTGCAATATAGATAGCTGCCATACCAAGTTTAATACCTAATATCGCTCCTATAATTCCTGCAATAATAATATCTGCTTCCCCCATTGCCTCTTTGCGTGTTAAAAAAGAGACTAAAAAAACGAAGCAAAGTAAATGCTCCCATAAATAAAAGCCCATTTTGAAGTGATTCTAAAGGACTTCCACTACAAAATGCAATGAGTAAAGCAGGAAGACTTAATAAATCAGGGACTGCTTTATAACGCAAATCAATAATACTCAAGGCCAATAAAAGAGCAAAGACTGAACCAATAAGCAGGGCTTGTATAAACTCTGGATGGCGAAAATATACCATGCAATAAATAAGAGCAGTACAAAGTTCAATCAAAGGGTATTGTATCGAAATTGGACTGTGACAAAAGGCACATTTTCCTTTAAGGAAAAGCCATGAGAGCAAAGGAATGTTATGATACCACTGAAGCGGATGCAAACACGATGGACAGTGCGATGCGGGTAAATTAATACTTTCATTTTTAGGGATACGCAAAATGGCAACATTTAAAAAAGAGCCTACGCATAGACCAATGAGAGTAATAAGAAGTGTTTCTATCATACACTAACCTTTCAAATCTAAAACTAAATCGTTGCTATCAAAAAGAGGAGTAATCTCTGTTTGTAATGTTAAGTCAATGGGAATTCCCACTTTAGTATCTTCTTTTTTTTAAAGTAAGAAATGTATTTTCATACATACAGGCCATAGAGAGTTTATCTGCTTCTATGACACCAGTTAAAGGCCCTAGATGTTCAAAGGCTATGTAGAAGTGTAAACAAGAAGGTGTCATTTGGATTTGGAGTAAAACTCTTTTTCCTTTATCTAAAAGGGGCAAATGAAGGACGTGTTTGTTAAGGGCTAAAAGCATAGAGGTATACGTTTGAAAAGAACTCTTTGGCAAGGTTTCATCACTGAGTTGTTCGATTAAAAACGTTTTGAATTCAGTGTATGAAAAATTTTTACCTTCAAATAAACCTTCTAAACAAAGAGGTAAAAAATAAGCTTCATCTTGAAAAAGACGAGGTTGTGGATAGAGGTGTGAGAGGGTGAGTACACCCCCTTTACCTTCAAAAAAATTGCCCCAATACGTTTGTCCCTCTTTTAATGTTTTATGGCTTTTCGTGGTGAGCTCTTTGCGTCCCACTTTGAGTCGATAGCGCATCGCATCTATTCTTCTAAGCACTTCAACGCTAATGGGTAAAGCGGCATTAAAAGGAACCGAAGAGCTACTGGTGCGTCCTATATCACTGCCAATACCGACTAATTTTTGTAAAGAAGAGATCATAAATGTTGAGACTGCTTGGCAATGGACTGGGCAATGTTAAATTTATCCGACAAGGCTAAGGTTTCAACATGCGTTTTGGTAATAAACGTAATTTCGTTTTTATTGCTTCCAAAATTATTTTGCTCTTTGAGTATGTTGAGACACACAGCATCTAGCTCTTTGGCTTCTAGCATTTTTTGGGCATTAATCAGACCATTTTTTTCATCTAACTCTGCTTTAAAACCAATGACTTTTGTAGCCTTTTTTTAGGAATGGTGGAGAGAATATCAAGGTTGCGTTTGAGCTCTAGGGTAAAACTCTCTCCAAGGCTCTCTTTTTTAAGTTTTCCACTGTGAGAATGAAGAGGTACATAATCACTCACGCAGCTGCCATAAAAAGATAGGGCATTTTCTCAGAGCGTTTTTGTTGTTCCATTTGATGCGTTAACGCATGGTGTAACTCAAAACTACTCTTTACATGTAAAAGATTTATCTCTTGCAAAGTCGGTGTTTCTCCACTGCTAATTAACGTCACATTTGCCCCTTTGAGGTATAGGCAGAGTGCTAAAGCAGAGGCTTGTTTACCACTGGAAAAGTTGCTTAAACAACGCACATCGTCTATTTTTTCCCTTGTACCACCACCGGTAATGATGACATTGCGACCTTGCCAAAAAGGCTCTTTAAGAAGCGCTTTGGCACTGCGGTAAAAAATCTCCTCCACATCGGCTAGTGCTCCAACGCCCTCATCATTGCAGGCGAGCAGTTTAGATTGGGGTTGGATGATTTCATAGCCATAGTGGGCAAGTTTACTCAAACTCTCTTGCGTGATGGGATTGAGCATCATGTTGGTATTGGCGGAAGGTGCTAAAATAAGTGTTTTTGTAAAGGCAATAGCCGTTTGAGTGAGTAGGTTATCGGCGATGCCATGAGAAAGTTTATTGATGGTATTGACAGAAGCTGGAGCTATCAGAAAAAGGTCTGCCCATTTACCTGTGTGAATGTGGCTTAGCTCCTCACTCCAACTCTCCGTCTTGGCATGTAAAACTTTGTTTTGGCTCAGTGTTTCAAAGCTAAGTGGTGCGATAAACTTTTTAGCATCTTCACTCATGACCACTTTGACTTCAGCGCCTGATTTGATGAAAAGACGAATAAGCTCTAAAGCCTTATAAATCGCAATACTACCTGTAACGCCTAGAAGAATTTTTTTTACCGCTAAGAAGTGTTTTATGCATGGTTTTTTCCAAAGAATTTATAGAAGAAGCCTTCCATGATTTTAAGAGGCGCACGATTAATGGCTAGAGCGCCTTTGGGAATGTTTTTGGTAACGGTTGTCCCTGAGGCGATGAGAACATCATCTGCAATCGTAACGGGTGCAACCAGTTGGCTATCGCTTCCAACAAAGACGTTTTTGCCGATGATGGTTTGGTATTTGGCTTTTCCGTCATAATTACATGTAATCGTTCCACACCCAATGTTTGTTCCCTCATCAATGCTTGCATCGCCCAAATAACTTAAGTGTCCCGCTTTGACCCCTTTAAGGGTTGATTTTTTGACCTCAACAAAGTTTCCGATGTGCGTATCTTCAATGAGAGAATCAGGGCGAATGCGTGCCATAGGCCCAATGTCAGAGTTTTTAATCACGCTTTTCTGAACCACGCTGTGCGCTTTAATGTGCGCATTCTCTAGAACCGTACCTTTTAGCAAACTCACACCATTTTCAAGTTTGCACTCACCGCTCATCTGCACATCCGCTTCAATGTAGATGGTGGAAGGAAGGCGCATGCTCACCCCTTGCTCCATAAAACGACGCTTTATACGCTCTTGCATCAGTTCTTCCGCAATGGAGAGATGGTACTTAGAGTTCACACCCATAAACGTATTTTCATCGACAAAAAGGGCTTTAACCATTTTATTTTGAGCATTGGCAAGGGCAATTAAATCAGTGATGTAATACTCTTTTTGACTGTTTTCATTAGAAAGTTTAGGAAGATTCTCTTTTAAAAAATCACTCTTAAAAAGATACACACCCGCATTGACCGCAGTCACTTTTTTCTCTTCAACACTCGCATCTTTTTCTTCGATAATTTTGAGGACATTTTGATGCGAATCCATAATGACACGTCCATAACCAAAAGGCTCTTTACATGTAAACGCACTCATCACAACATCGGCTTCTAAATGTGTAAAATTTTGCATATTTTCTGCTTCAAGCAAAGGCATATCGCCATTTAAGACGAGTAATTTTTCATATTTTGGGACAACTCCACGAATGGCACCACCTGTTCCTGGAAAGTTTTGGTGGTCTTGAATGACGTAATGAATACCTGAAAAATAGCGATTCATCTTCTCTTGAACGAGGTCTGCTTGATGGTATAAAATGACATGGATGTCATCGCTGATTTTTTGGGATTCTTTGATGATGTGGTATAACATCTCAAAGCCACTGATTTCATGCAGGACTTTGGGGAGTGTGGATTTCATCCGTGTGCCTAAACCTGCCGCCATAATTGCAATCGAAATACTCATACATTCTCTTCCTACGCATTAGATAGTTCCCATTTTAACGAAAAGTTGTTTAAAGATTAAAAGGTTTTTAACGCAAAAGCAACTAAAATCATGCAATTACATTGAAGGACGCTGTTTGAAAAACTTTAAGAGAATTTTACTTTTACTTGTGATGAGTATGACACCAATGGCATTTGGTGCTGATACGATTCCAACCGTCAACCTCTCTTTAAGTGCGCCAGATACCCCTCAACAGCTCGTCACCAGCATGAATTTGGTGTTGGTGCTTACTATTCTAACGCTTGCTCCTTCGCTGATTTTCATGATGACCAGTTTTTTACGCCTTTTAATTGTCTTCTCCTTTTTACGTCAAGCCATTGGTACGCAACAGATGCCTCCTTCTCAAGTTATGGTTTCTCTTGCCATGATTTTGACCTTTTTCATTATGGAACCTGTGATGAAAGAGTCGTATGATGTAGCAATTAAGCCTTATTTGGCAGAAAAAATGAGCTATCAAGAAGCGTTTGAAAAAGGAGCCGCTCCGTTTAAAGCCTTTATGATTCGCAATACCCGTGAGAAAGATTTGGCACTTTTCTTTCGCATTCGAAACCTTGAAAACCCTAAAAATATTGAAGATGTGCCCTTAACCGTGGCAATGCCTGCTTTTATGATTAGTGAGTTAAAAACAGCCTTTGAGATAGGCTTTTTGCTCTACTTGCCTTTTTTGGTTATCGATATGGTGGTGAGTTCGGTGTTGATGGCAATGGGTATGATGATGCTTCCCCCTGCGATGATTTCGCTACCTTTTAAGTTATTAATTTTCGTGCTAGTCGATGGATGGAATTTACTGGTACAACGCTTGGTGGAGAGTTTTCATTAGGGCGTAAAACCCTCCAGAGTCTTTACATGTAAAGCTCAAATCCCTTTTGTTGTTTTAAAATGGTTTCAAATAGTTTTTGTGCTTCTTGAAGCATTTTTTCGTTTTGATTTTGCGCTTGTTCTAAGATTTTATCTAAGCTTTTGAGTAAAGAATCGTTGGCATAATTTTGTGTGTCAAGATTTTCGCTCTTTGGAAGTAGGGCGTTGATGTCGTAGGCAGTGTTGGTGAGCTTTGCGGTGCTTGAATTAGCTTGTTCAACACTCTTGAGGTATTCATCCATCATCGGTTGAATGAGTTTCATCGCCTCATCTATCTCTTTTTGATCCGTCTCATCAATGCCATTTCCCTCATACGAAAAGCTGTATCCATAAGCATGAGAAAGCGAGAGTGTTGTGGCTCTTGAATTGCCGTTGGTCGTTTGTGAAAATTCAGAAGAGCGCTCATTATACATACTTAAATTAATCGTATCACCACTGCTGGTTTGCAATGAAAAGCCAAAGCTATTGTAATTATAGGTGCTTGCGCTAATGTTTTGCATAGGAACTCCTCTTCAATGTTAAAAAGTATATCGGCAAAAAGATTAGCTACTAAAGCCACTTTTGAACGAAGACTCCTTAGCAATGACGATGGCTTTTTGTTTCTCTTTTTTGTGCATCTCTTTTTCAACAAAGAGGGGTTGGCGTGTTTTATAATGAAGCCCTGTGTAGTACATCAGTGTTGAATAGGTCGAAGGTGTAGGTGTAAAGACTTGCGCTTGTTCGGGATTTATTTTTAAAACCTGTGAGGCAAATTGTTTGAGTGAGTGCATATGGCGCTCATCGCATCCTGGGTGTGCAGCGATGAGATAGTAGGTAAGAAACTGTTTTTTGCCTGATTCTTTGGAGAGTTTATCAAAGAGGGCTTTAAATTCGACCAGTGCCTCTTTGCCTGGTTTTCCCATAAGGCTTAAGATTTCATCGTCGATGTGCTCAGGCGCAATTTTCATTTGACCGCTGGTGTGATGCTCGATAATCTCTTTGAGATACGCATAACCATAGGCTTTATCTTCACTGATTAAATCGTATCGAATCCCCGAAGCCACAAAGGCTTTTTTTACATGCGGAAGTGCTCTGATTTGTCGCAATAAATCGAGCTGTTTTTTATGGGTGGGTTTAAGTGCTTTACAGATTTTTGGAAACATACAACTCTTTGTTTCACAGCTTCCCTTACTCAGTTTTTTATCGCACTCATAACCGTACATATTTGCCGTAGGCCCTCCTAAATCGGAGATAATGCCTTTAAAATCTTTGTAGGTCGCAAAGTGTTTGGCTTCATTCACAATGGACGTGGTAGAGCGAGAACGAATGGTTCTGCCTTGATGCACGCTAATGGCACAAAAATTACATTCGCCATAACAGCCTTGATGGGTTGAGATAGAAAATTTAATGGTCTCTAAGGCTTTAATGGCTCCCATTTTTTTATAGTAAGGATGGGCATCGCGCATAAAAGGAAGAGCACTTACTTCATCCATCTCTTCCGTGCTCAAATAAAGTGCAGGTGGGTTTTGAATAAGGTAACGGCTATCGACTTCTTGGCATAAGCCCTTAGCGCTCAGAGGGTCATTGTTGTGGTAAAAAAGGTCAAACATATCCATAAATTTAAGTTTGTCACTGACACATTCATCGTGGCTTGGAAGGGAAATATACGCCTCGTTTGGCTCTTTTGAGATGTAGGAAAGCCCTCTTACATGTAAAGGTTTTTCACCCTTTTTAAGCGCCTCAGCAAACTCTAAAATACTTTTATCGGACATGCCATAAAGCAGATAGTCCGCTTTGGCATCAAATAAGATGGGTTTGCGAAGTTTATTGCTCCAAAAGTCGTAGTGTGTGACACGCCTAAGACTTGCTTCAATGCCTCCTAGCATGATGGGAACAGTCTCTTTAAAGCATTGTCGAATGAGGTTTGTGTAGACTAAACTGGCACGATCAGGACGTTTGTTGTTGATGCCTCCTGGCGTGTAGTCATCAGAATTTCGAAATTTTTTCGTTGCGGTATAGTTAGAGACCATCGAATCGACACTGCCACCACTTACACCCCAAAAAAGCTTTGGCTCACCCAGGCGTGAAATATCCTCTTTACATGTAACATCAGGTTGAGCGATAATGCCTACTTTATACCCCGCTTTTTCCAACACCCGACCCACAACAGAAACACCCATATACGGGCTATCAATATACGCATCTGAAGTGATGAGAATGACATCAAGTTGCTTCCAGCCTCTTTGGAGCATTTCTTCTTGGGTTGTGGGTAAAAACATGGCTTTCCTATGGTTGAAAATATAAAGATAAATATAGCACAGCACCCCTATATTTTGGCTTTTTTAAGATTGTTAATAGTAATATCTCACCAATTATCACATGGAGGATACGTTTGAAAAATTCACTCTATTTTAACATTAAAGTAGAAGAGGGCATCTTCGATAAAATCATCGCTGAACAAAAGAGCATTGGTTATTATGCGCTGCCTGAGCAAGACATTAGTTGTTTACTCAGCTACCTTGAAGATTTTAAGTCTAAGAATGATTACGATGCGATTAAAGATATTGCGATTATTGGTATAGGAGGAAGTTCTTTAGGGCCTAAAGCCATCTTTAGAGCTCTTCAAGGCATTCGTGATTTTGACAAGCGCTTACACTTATTTGAAAGCACAGATCCTGCTTCCATTCGCTCCACTCTCAATAAGCTTGACATTAAAAATACCCACTTTTTTGTGATCAGTAAGTCAGGAACAACCATTGAAACCATTTCGGTTTACAAATACGTCCTTTCTCTTCTAAAAGCAAAAGATATTTCGCTGGATTACCGCTTTACGTTTGTCACGGATGATGGTTCAAAACTTGAAGCGCATGCTAAAACTTTTAACTCATTTGTTTTGCATATTCCTGTGAATGTGGGTGGTCGTTTTTCGGTCTTAAGTGCGGCGGGTCTTGCCCCACTGCTTTTAGCAGGTGTGGACATTCAACGTCTTTTAGATGGGGCTAGAACCATTAAGCAGAGCTTTTTTGAAGATGGGTATATTAAAGAGACCTTGTTGAAAAAAGCGACCTATTATGCTAAAAATTCTATGAATTACAACATCAATACCCTCTTTGCATACTCTGAGAGTTTAGATAGTTTTACGGATTGGTATGTGCAACTTTGGGGTGAGAGTTTAGGTAAAAAACAGCGCCAAAGTAGTTTTAACGTGGGATTGACTCCTGTTGGACTCATCGGTCCAAAAGATCAGCACTCTTTCTTACAGCTCATTGTTGAGGGACTTCGTGATAAGAGTGTTACGGTGCTTAAAATCGACAATTTTTGATGAGAAAATTA
>JAJOKG010000030.1 GCA_021206415.1 Sulfurospirillum sp.
CTTTGATGAAAATCTTTTTATTGTCTCAAAAACAGACCTTAAAGGAAGAATCACTTACGCCAATGATCTTTTTATTGAAATTTCTGGCTATCAAGAAAAAGAGTTGATTGGTAAACCACATAACATCTTACGTCATCCAGATATGCCAAAGGCTATTTTCAAACTCCTATGGGAACGAGCTCAATCAGGAAAAGAAATCTTTGCTTATGTTAAGAATCGCACCAAACATAACCACTATTATTGGGTTCATGCCTATATTACACCCATCACGGATACCAAAACGAACACCATTATTGGGTACCATTCCGTAAGACGTTCGCCTAGTCAAAAAGGTCTTAGTATTATAGAGCCACTGTATACTAAAATGCTCAAAGCTGAAAAAAGAGAGTGGTGTCCAAGCCTCACTCTCACTCTTAGAAAACACCCTATCTCATTTAAAGGTTAGCTACGATGCCTTCATACTCTCGCATGAATAGATCCTCTCTTGCTAAAGTGCAAGATGCCAATATTATCTCCTTAGTGGCATTTACGTTTGCTTTTATCCTCGAAGTTTCATACAATGGCTTTCATTGGATTCAAGTGATTAATCTCACCAATTTCGCCTTAGCCTGGTTTATGTTTATCAATATTCGCAAAGTGCAAAAAACGATTCACGCACTCGCAGACATTGTCAAAGAGAGTGAGCATGGTCATCTGCATGGACGCATTGTCAATGTTAATGATGGAGGAGAGCTTAAAATGCTCTGCTCAAACATGAACTCCTTGCTGGATAATTTTGAATTGGTGACGAAAGAGATTAAATCCACAATCCTTGCCGCATCCAAAGAGGACTTTAACCGTAAAATTCTTCAAAAAGGAATGCACGGAGAATTCAAAGAGCAAGTCGAAATGGTCAATCAAGCTGTCTTTGCGATGAAACAAACGCATGATTTTATTGCGAGAAATACGCTCAATGCGGAATTAGCGCAGATCAGCAGTGAATCCAATGACTTTACCACGGTACAATCCAACTTAACCACGATTGTGGAACGTTTAAAAGAGATTGCCAAAGATGGTGAGATTTACGCAGAAGAGACCAAAGGAAGTTACCATAATTTACGTGATACGATTACTAAAATCACCTCTTTAATCGAATTTGTCAATCAAAATGAACAAAGTATTGGTATTTTGGTACAACGCACACGAGACATCAGCGCTGTGGTCGATATGATTAACGATATTGCCGATAAAACGAACCTTTTAGCCCTCAATGCCGCCATTGAAGCAGCCCGTGCGGGTGAGCATGGTCGTGGCTTTGCCGTCGTGGCAGATGAAGTACGCAAACTTGCAGAAACCACACAAAAAGCCACCGCAGAGATTGCGATTTCCATTAAAATGCTCCAGCAAGAAACCTCAGGGCTTGAGAGTAATGCAACTTCCATGAAGCAAAATGCCGATGAATCAACCAAAACACTCGATAAATTAAGCACAACCTTTAACAGTTTGATTGAACACTCAGACATTACATCCTACAACATTACCACCATTCAACAAACGATTTTCATCACCTTAGCAAAAATGAATCACGCAATCTTTAAATCTAATGCTTACAGTGCGGTGTATGTCAATGATAAAGAGACACAATTCCAAACCCATGAACGCTGTAGCTTAGGGGAATGGTACGAAAAAGATGGCGAAAAAATCTTTGGAAATACACAAAGTTTCAAAGCCCTTTATATCCCACACAAACATTTCCATGAACGTGTTTTAGAGATTCTTGGACTGATTCGAACCACCTCATCCAATCTTTTAGAAGAAAAAGAGCGTATTATTGAGGCGTTTCATGAGGTTGAAAAAGAGAGCAGATCCCTCTTTGTAACCCTAGATGCGATGATAGAAGAAAAAAACACTCAACATTAAAGACTTTTACATGTAAGCATCTTTACATGTAAAAATGCTTACGCACTTACCACGCTGGGTAATTTAATGGTAAAAATAGCCCCCAAAGAGGTGTTTTTACCATTAATGACCCAACCCATATTGTTCTCCATAATCATCTTCGTCATATAAAGCCCCATACCCGTTCCTTGTTTGGCATACTTGGTCGTAAAGTAAGGCTCAAAATTCTGTCCACATACTCTTCTGCGATGCCTCCATCATTATCTTCAATGACAATCAGTGTGTATTTGTACCCTTTTTTCAACTCCAATCGAATAAAAGGATTACTGATTTCACGCTCACTAAGCACATCTTTGGCATTGGAGAGAATATTTAAAAGTGCTTGTGCAAATTCATTGGGATAACCTAGAACCTCAACCTTCGCTGAAATATCAAAACAAAGTTCTATACCATGATAATTCAAGGACGCTTTGAGCATCGAAATAGCTTTTTGACACGCCTCAGATATCTCAAAGACCTCTTTATCTTTGGAGGGTTTGAAAAAATTTTGAAAATCACTGATAGTACTTGACATATACGCATTGAGCTTATTGCACTGCTGAATATCCGATGTGGCTTTTGAGATACTTTGATTGAGCAGTTTAGACATTGTTTCTAACTCATCTTTGCTAAAGAGCGCAATGGGTTTTGGTTCACTTTATCTGGTTTGCAAATACGCTAAAAACTCTTGCAATCCCTCTTGAATGTCATGTTACTAAACGTGTGACCTTAACAATAATTTACAATGAACTACTAAGATAATGAAAAATGTTACAAGTCCCTATTTGTGGAGGTTTTTGATTGATTGTGAACGACTATGATTAAGTGGAGTGGTGTCCCCAGCGCGATTCGAACGCACGGCCTCAGAATTAGGAATTCTGTGCTCTATCCTGCTGAGCTATGGGGACATTGGAGGTATTTTAAGTGGCGGGAATTATAACAAAAATAGACTTAGGAAACCTAAAAGAAGAAGGCTTAAAGTATACCGAAGATACACTTTAAGCAAGAATCTTTGTTGATTAAAACGCTGGAACAATCGCACCTTTATATTTCTCAGTGATAAATTTCTTCACTTCATCAGATTTAACAGCTTTAAGAAGTGCCTTTGTTTTATCGCTATTCTCATTACCCGCTTTTACCACAAGGATATTTGCATACGGAGAGTTAGCAGACTCTAACGCAAGCGCATCACTGCTAGGATTTAAACCTGCTGGAAGTGCGTAGTTGGTGTTAATAACGGCGAGGGTAAAGTCTTCAATCACACGAGGAAGTTGTGCCGCTTCAAGCTCAGTAAATTTAAGATTTTTTGGATTTTCAACAATGTCTAGCTTTGTTTTCAGTTCAACATCTTTGAGTTTAATCAGTCCAGCACTTGCCAATACATCTAAAGCACGACCTGCGTTACTTGGATCATTAGGGATTGCAACGCTATCACCATCTTTTAACTCAGAGAGTGATTTGATTTTTTTAGAATAGATACCGATTGGTTCAATATGAACATTACCAACACTGACAAGCTTTGTGCCTTGATTTTTGTTAAACTCAACAAGATAAGGTGTGTGTTGAAAGAAGTTTGCATCAATCTCACCACTGTCTGTCACTTTATTGGGAATGACATAATCATTAAACACTTTAATCTCAAGTGTGTACCCTTCTTTAGCTAAAAGAGGTTTTACAATCTCTAATATCTCAGAATGTGGCACGGGAGTCGCACCTACAATAATTGTTTTTGCACTCTTATCTTCTTTTGCAACTGCTTTTTCTTCAACTTTTTTATCGCCACTGCAACCACTGAATGTCAATAGTGCTCCTACTAAAATCACGCCTAAACGTTTATACATCTGTACTCCTTAAAATAACTAAATGTTTAGTAAATCTCTTTACTTACTAAACATTTATAAAATCGTAACCTCTTTCGCATTAAAAGAGACTGAATTGCGTATGCTATTTAAAAATCAATGCTTCACTATTTTATAGAGAAAATCCCCTAGACTTTGAAATATCTGAACCAATACAATCAAAATAAAAACCTCCAAAAGATATACGTACCATCAAAACGATAATAGCCATAATTCATCGCCACCGCACCAAGACCGCCTCCGCCAACGGTTCCTGCCATGGCTGAAAAACCAATAATGATAATTAACGAGAGGGTAATAGCAGAAATAATGCTAGGAAATGCCTCAGGCAGTAAAACCCTAAAAATAATTTGCACCTTACTGGTACCAAAAGACTTTGCCGCCTCAATGACACTTCTGTCCACCTCTTTAAAAGCCCCTTCAATCATTCGTGCAATAAAAGGCGCTGTTCCAATGGTAAGCGGAACAATCATGGCAAAGGTTCCAGTATGCTTCCCTACCAAAAATTTTGTCACAGGGAAGAGGACAATAATCAAGATAATAAAAGGGAAGGATCGTAGCATATTGATTGCGACATCTAAAATTTTATAGGTATAACGATGCGGAGATATCCCATTTTTATCTGTAACAATGAGAACAATAGCCAATGCAAACCCAATCAGTGTAGCAAGAAGGGTTGAAACAAGACTCATCGTAAGTGTCTCAATCACAGCATCTATCAAAACCTGTTTCATACTGATTGATTTTTCATAAAAATTGAGAATAGATTGTTCCATGTTAAATTATCTCCCAGATCACTTCAGTTTTCTCTTGTAAATAGGCAGTAATTGAAGTTGCATTTTGTTCATCGATATTAATAACCAGTGAGCCAACCACATGGTCATTGAGTTTTTCAAGTTTCCCCCACACAATGTTAAAATTAAGGTTCAACGCTCTTGCCATTTGAGTGACAATAGGCTGATACGAGACATTGCTTGGGAAAAAAAGCCTTATATTAACCCCTTCTTCTGGAAGTTCTTCATCCTCTCCCAAAAATCGCATCATCTTTTCATCGGGTCTTAAAAAGAGTTCCTCAATACGCCCAAGTCCAATCACTTTGCCATCTTCTAAAAGCAGAGCACGAGATGCCACTTTTTTCACAACATCCATTTCATGGGTAACAATAATGATGGTAACACCCAATTGAGTGTTAATCTCTTGTAAAAGCTCTAAAATGGATTTAGTGGTATTAGGATCAAGTGCTGATGTCGCTTCATCACTGAGAAGAATTTTGGGATTTAAAGTTAATGCTCTCGCAATCGCAACACGCTGTTTTTGTCCACCACTGAGCTCTTTAGGGTAAACAAATTTTTTAGCTTCTAGCCCTACAAGTTTTAAAAGTTCATCGACTCTTGCTTGAATCTTCTCTTTACTATATCCCCAGACTTTCATTGGAAGTGCGATATTGTCATACACATTTTTTTGATTGAGTAAAGAAAAATTTTGAAAAATCATACCAATCTGACTGCGTAATGCTCCAAGTCCACTTTCGTTTAAGTGTTTAACTTCTTGCCCCAATACATTGACGCTACCCTCACTAAAACCTTCCAATCCGTTAATGCAACGAAGTAGTGTTGATTTTCCAGCACCGCTGTGTCCAACGATAGCAAATATTTCACCTGTGTTTACATGTAAAGTGATGTCATCTAAAACTTTTTGATTGTTAAAGTATTTACTGAGGTGTTTTATATCTATCACATTTTAACCTTTACGAGAAGTAGTCTAATCCAAAACGCGAGATTATAGCGATTTATTGTTGATAGTTATGACTCAAAATATTATTTTTCATTCATTGAGTAAAAAAATGCGTTTAGGAGATATTAGCAAAAAAAGAGATGTAAAGAGTCCAAAGACTCTTTACATGTAAAGAATTAACCGTTACGTTTTTTTAATAATTTCGTCTGCAACGTTTCTAGGAACTTCATCATAGTGATCAAATTCCATAGAGTAAGATGCACGACCTTGTGTTTGTGAACGTAGATCTGTTGAGTAACCAAACATCTCTGCAAGAGGACAAAATGCGTTAACAATTTTGTTACCGCTTCTATCATCCATAGAGTTGATTTGTCCACGTCTACGGTTAAGATCACCGATAACATCACCCATAAAGTCTTCAGGTGTTTCAACTTCAACTTTCATAATTGGCTCAAGAATAACAGGTTTTGCTTTTCTTGCACCCTCTTTAAAGCCCATTGAAGCAGCGAGTTTAAACGCCATCTCAGAAGAGTCAACCTCATGGTAACTTCCATCATAAAGTGTAACTTTAACGTCTTCCACTTTATAACCTGCGAGAACACCACTTTGAAGCGCTTCTTTAATACCTTTATCAACCGCTGGGATGTATTCTTTAGGAACTGAACCACCTTTGATATCGTTAACAAATTCATAACCAGAACCAGGCTCTTGTGGCTCAAGTTTAAGATAAACGTGACCATACTGACCACGACCACCTGATTGTTTTGCGTATTTGTACTCTTGATTAACGGTTGCACGGATGGTCTCACGGTAAGCAACTTGTGGTTGACCCACTTCTGCACTTACTTTAAACTCTCTAAGCATACGATCAACAAGAATTTCTAAGTGAAGCTCACCCATACCAGAGATAATGGTTTGACCACTCTCTTCATCGGTTTCAACTCTAAAGCTTGGATCTTCTTGCGCCAATTTTTGAAGAGCAATACCCATTTTCTCTTGATCCGCTTTCGTTTTAGGCTCAACGGCAACAGAGATAACAGGATCTGGAAATACCATTCTCTCTAAAATTACAGGATCTTTTTCGCTTGCAAGTGTATCGCCAGTAAGGGTATCTTTAAGACCTACAACCGCACCGATCTCACCTGAGTGAAGAACTTTAATCTCTTCTCTTTTGTTTGCATGCATTTTAAGAAGACGGCCAATTCTCTCTTTTTTATCTTTGGTGGTATTGTACGCATAACTTCCGCTCTCTAGGATACCACGGTATACACGAACGAATGTTAATTGTCCAACGAATGGATCAGTCATAATTTTAAATGCAAGTGCAGCAAATTCGCCATCATCGGTTGAATCAACGACACACTCACGTCCATCTTCATACTCACCTTTAATCGCATGTACTTCCGTAGGTGCTGGCATATAATCTACAACAGCATCTAGCATCGGTTGAACACCTTTATTTTTAAACGATGTTCCACAAATCATAGGGATAAATGTCATTGCCAAACATCCCGCTTTAATACCTGCTTTAATCTCTTCTTTAGTGAGCTCTTCGCCACCAAGATATTTTTCCATTAAAATATCGCTGGTTTCAGAAACAGCTTCAATCATTTTTTCACGGTATTCTTTTGCTTTATCCGCAAGCTCTGCTGGAATCTCAACCACTTGATAGTTTGAACCCATTGCAGCATCATCATCCCAAATCAGTGCTTTCATTTCAACAAGATCAACAACACCTTTGAAGGTGTCTTCTGCACCAATAGGAATTTGAATTGGCACAGGATTGGCTTTTAAACGTGTTTTGATTTGTGATTCAACATTATAAAAGTTTGCTCCAACACGGTCCATTTTATTGACATAAACCATTCTTGGAACTTGGTAACGGTTTGCTTGTCTCCATACCGTTTCTGATTGAGGTTGAACACCGCCAACAGCACAAAAAACAGCAACTGCTCCATCTAAAACACGCATAGAACGCTCAACTTCAATGGTGAAGTCAACGTGGCCGGGGGTGTCGATAATGTTAATTTGATGATCTTTCCATGTACATGTTACCGCAGCAGAAGTAATAGTAATCCCTCTTTCTTTCTCTTGCTCCATCCAATCTGTTGTTGCTGAGCCTTCATGTGTTTCACCAATTTTGTGAGACATTCCGGTATAAAAAAGGATTCTTTCTGTTGTTGTGGTTTTACCGGCATCGATGTGCGCAGCAATACCGATATTACGTACCATGCTTATAGGGGTATTTCTTGCCATTGTCGTTTCCTTAAATGTAGTAGGGGTAAAAATTGAGAAATGAGAGAGAGCGTAAACAGTGTTTCGCTCTCATCATCATTCTACCAGCGATAGTGAGCAAACGCTTTGTTTGCTTCTGCCATTTTATAAGTATCTTCTTTTTTCTTAAATGTTGCGCCTCTGCTATTAGCCGCATCTAAAAGTTCATTTGCCAACCTCTCAACCATGGTTCTTTCACTTCTTTTACGTGAATAAGAAACCAACCATCTAAGAGCCAATGCTTGTTGTCTTGCAGGTCTAACTTCTACTGGAACTTGGTATGTTGCACCACCTACACGTCTACTTTTTACTTCCATGACAGGCTTAACATTATCCATAGCTGTATTAAAAAATCTCAATACCTTTTAAAGTTCCACTTCTTTTTTCAGCTAATTCTAATGCACCATAAAATACTTTGGTTGCAACACTTTTTTTTACCATCATACATCAACGCATTGATGAACTTTGTAATCACTTTATTATTATAAATTGGATCCGGTAGTACTTCTCTTACGGGAGCTTTTCTTCTTCTCATTATTTTTCCTTCAAATTTTAGAAAATTTTACTCAAATGATGTCAAAACAATGGACATCACCTGTGGTTAAATTTATTTAGCTTTTGGTCTTTTGGTACCGTATTTACTTCTAGACACCGTTCTTTTTGCAACACCTGAAGTATCAAGTGCACCACGGACGATATGGTACTTAACACCTGGTAAATCTTTTACCCTACCGCCACGTACTAATACAATGGAGTGTTCTTGTAGGTTGTGTCCCTCGCCACCGATGTAGCTAATGACTTCAAAACCGCTGGTCAATTTGACTTTGGCAACTTTTCTCAAAGCTGAGTTTGGTTTCTTAGGAGTTGTGGTATAAACTCTTGTACAAACGCCTCTTCTTTGAGGGCACTTATCAAGTGCAGGTGATTTTGATTTTTTAATCACCTTTTTTCTCTCATTTCTGACGAGTTGGTTAATGGTTGGCACATTATTTCCTTTAAATTTTAAAAAATAGGTGCTAATTTTATTTAAAAATAGCTTAAAAAAAGTTAAGTTAAGGGAACCTTAACTTAACCTCTACTTGGGTTTAACTCTAGATTAAATTGTTTGTTCTGATAAAGACCTGTTCCAACAGGAATCATACGTCCTAAAATAACATTTTCTTTTAAATCTTCAAGCATATCCATTTTACCTGCAATACTTGCTTCTGTAAGGACTTTAGTTGTCTCTTGGAAAGAAGCAGCTGAGATCACACTATCACTACCAACAGCAGCACGTGTGACACCTAAAAGTGTAGGTTCCGCAATGGCTGGTTCTCCACCCATTTTCATGACCGCTTCATTCTCTTCACGGAATCGTCTTCGGCTGATAAGATCTCCCATAATGAACTTCGTATCACCACTATCAACAATACGTACTTGACGTAGCATTTGAGAAACAATAACCTCAATGTGTTTATCGTTAATTGCGACACCTTGTCCACGGTAAACTTGTTGAATTTCACTGATCAGATAATAATGCAATGCTTTTTCACCCATAATGCGTAAAATATCATGACTTGAAATAACACCATCCGTGAGTCTCTCACCTGCATGGACAAATTCGCCTGATTGAACATGAATTTGTGTATTTTTATCAACCAAATATTCTACACTTGTACCGTCTTTTGCCTCGATAATAATACGCTCTTTTGAACGAAGAGGCTTACCAAAACGAATTGTACCGTCAATCTCTGCGATAACCGTTGCATTTTTAGGACGACGTGCCTCAAAAAGCTCACTAATACGAGGAAGACCTCCGGTGATATCTTTTGATTTTGCAATTGCTTTTGGTGTTCTACCAATTAAATCTGCCAAACCTACAACAGCACCATTTTGAACAAAGATGGCTGTTTTTGGCTCTAACTGATATTTAATGATTTCACCTAATTTGTTGACAATGACAATGGTCGGCTTCATCCCACTTGGTAAATATTCGTTGATTACCAAACGACTTTGTCCTGTCATCTCATCAAATTGCTCTGTCGCACTAATACCTGGTTCAATATCTTCAAAAGTCACTGTACCTGCATCTTCAGCAATAATTGGCGTAGAGTATGGATCCCAATCAGCAATGGTAATTTGTTCATTATTTGACGGATAAGCTAACAATGTTTTGGTATCCACAACACTATTATCATTAATATCAATAATAGAATCTCGTGGAATATAATGACGAATTGCTTCTCTATCATCATCATCCGCAACCACAGCAAAAATACCCTTTTCTTTAACGATATCACCTTTTTTAATTTCGTGAATTCGCTCCAAATAATCCCCTCTGAGCTTATAATATTTAACAATACCCTTAGCATCAGCATGAATTTTTTGAATAATTGGTTCTCCGTTTTTAACCTTTAGCTCACTTGCATAAGGAATACGGCTTGGAACATTCCATCCCTCTTTAATAACTTCTACAATACTTTCATTGATATCAACACTATCACCATTGATATAAGGAATATAAAATTTACCCTCAATTTTACCACTCACACCTGCAAGCTCATTTGGTTTTGCAAAGTCACTTTTTCTAAGTGTATATTTTATTGTTTCACTTTCACCCGCAATAGAGATAACTGTCTCTTCGTGTGCTGTATCAATTTCAATAATACCCTTAATAGGTGCTTTTATTTTTGGTTCAACAAGTAAAATAGCTGCATTTCTACGATTTGCAACAATGTTTTTACCCTCTTTAGTCGTATAAGTTTTAACATTGTAATAACGGATAAAACCCTCTTTTTGAGCAATGACTTGGCGATCTTGTGATTCTGTTGATGCCGTACCACCAATGTGGAATGTACGAAGTGTCAACTGAGTACCAGGCTCACCAATAGATTGTGCAGAAATAATACCCACTGCTTCACCAGGACGTACCAATGTTCCCTCAGCTAAGTTTGTACCATAACATTTAGCACACACACCTTTTTTAGCTTTACATGTAATCGGTGTTCGAATCACAACAGACTTAATACTTGCATCTTTAAGTGCTTGTGCTTTCTTCTCATCAATCAATGTTCCCTCGGTAAAAAGAACCTCATTGGTAATGGTATCAATCACATCTTCTGCGAGTACACGACCTGTTGCTCGTTCATACAATGATTCAACAAGCTCACCGCTTTCACTGATTTCTGTGATTTCAACACCTTCGTGTGTACCACAATCATCCATCGTCACTTTAACGTTTTGAGCAACGTCAATCAACTTACGTGTCAAATAACCCGCATTCGCCGTTTTAAGAGCGGTATCCGCAAGACCTTTACGCGCACCGTGCGTTGAAATAAAGTATTCAAGAACATTTAGACCTTCACGGAAGTTTGAAATAATTGGCGTTTCAATAATACTTCCATCTGGCTTGGCCATAAGACCCCTCATACCCGCTAACTGACGGATTTGAGCCGCAGAACCACGCGCACCAGAGTCTGCCATCATATAAATAGAGTTAAATCCACCTTTATGGCTCTCTGTAAGCTTCATCATCTCAGAAGCCACGTCATTGTTTGTATCCGTCCAGATATCAATAATTTTGTTATAACGCTCTTGCTCGGTCAATAAACCTGAACTGAACTGTTTTTGAATCTCACGTACTTTTTTTCTTCGCTTCTTTGATCTTTTTCACTTTTGTTTCAGGAACACGAATATCATCAATAGAAACGGAAATACCTGCACGAGTAGCGTATCTAAAGCCAAGATTTTTTAGATTATCTAAAAATCCTGCCGTAATACCAATGCCACCCTCTTTAAAGATATAATCAACTAACCCACCAATATTTTTCTTTTTCAAAATTCTGTTCCACAGTTCTTCTGGTACAAAATCTGGCAAAATAGATTTCAAAATAAGACGACCTGCGGTTGTAAAGAGAACTCTATCACCAATAATCGTTTTAATTTTTGCATGAATATCAAGATATCCTGAGTCAATTGCAATATGAACTTGATCAATATTAGAGAAAATCTTATTACTGCCTTTTGCATCTTTTTTCTCTAGCGTTAAGTAGTAAAGACCCAAAACCATATCTTGTGTTGGCACGGTGACCGCTTTACCCGAAGCTGGAAGCAAGATGTTCATGGAACTAAGCATTAAAATTTTACACTCAGCAATCGCTTCTTGAGACAATGGAACGTGAACCGCCATTTGATCACCGTCGAAGTCCGCATTAAATGCCGAACAGACGAGTGGATGCAAACGAATCGCTTTTCCATCAATCAAAACAGGGTGAAACGCCTGAATAGAGAGTTTGTGAAGCGTTGGTGCACGGTTAAGCATCACGGGATGCCCTTTAACCACTTCTGCTAAACATTCCCAAACCTCATTGGTTTTCATGTCAATCATTTTCTTTGCTTGTTTAACCGTTGTTGCATACCCTTTTTCTTCAAGACGCGCTAACAAATGCGGTTTAAACAATTCGAGTGCCATTTGTTTTGGTAGACCACATTGATCCATTCTCAAGTTTGGTCCCACAACAATAACCGAACGACCTGAGAAGTCAACCCTTTTACCAAGTAAGTTTTGACGGAAACGACCTTGCTTACCTTTGATAATTTCTGAGAGCGATTTTAAAGGACGCTTATTAGCACCTTTGACCGCATTGGCACGACGACCATTATCAAACAACGCATCCACTGCTTCTTGAAGCATTCTTTTTTCATTGCGAATAATAATCTCAGGAGCGTCTAGTTCCATCAAACGTTTTAAACGAGCATTTCTATTGATAACACGACGGTATAAGTCATTCACGTCAGAAACGGCAAACTTTCCACCATCAAGTGCTACAAGAGGTCGTAAATCTGGTGGAAGTACTGGCAACATCGTGATCATCATCCATTCAGGACGATTACCACTGTTCAAGAATGCTTCAACCACTTTAAGACGTTTAACAATTGTTTTTTTCTTTGCTTCTGAACTTGTTTGATTAATTTCTTCTTTAAGTTGCCCTAAAATCTCTACTAAATCAAGGTTTGCTAACAAATCACGAATAACTTCACCACCCATTTTAGCAACAAAGCCTGTGTCACAAAAAACGCTGTTGTAAAGATTGATATTGCTCTTCATTTAAAACATCAAACACAGCAACTTTATTTTTATTTTCAGCATCATAAAAAGCCTCACCCGCTTGCTCGACAATATATGCTTCATAATAGAGTACACGCTCTAAATCTTTCATTTTCACACCAAGCAGTGTACCAATACGACTTGGCAAAGAATTCACATACCAAATATGCGCAACAGGTGTTACAAGTTCAATATGTCCCATACGTGAACGGCGAACTTTAGTGCTGGTAACTTCAACGCCACATTTTTCACACTTGATGCCTTTATAACGCATCTTCTTATATTTTCCACACAGACACTCATAATCTCTTACTGGTCCAAAAATTTTGGCACAAAAGAGACCATCACGCTCAGGTTTTAGTGTTCGATAATTAATCGTTTCTGGTTTTTTAACCTCACCATAACTCCATGAACGAATTTTTTCAGGACTCGCAAGTCGTAATTGAAATGCTTTAAAATCCCTAGGACGGCTCTCTTCGTGAATCTCAATTGGTTCTAGTCGTGTCATCTTCTTCCACCTCATCATAAATCTCAACATCTAAAGCCAAAGACTTCAACTCATTTGTTAAAACATAGAATGTTTCAGGTATTCCCGTTTGTGGTACATTTTCACCACGTGTGAGTGCTTTATAAGCTAAAATACGTCCTTCAACATCATCAGATTTAACAGTCAACATCTCTCTTAGGGTATGTGCTGCACCGTAAGCTTCCAATGCCCATACCTCCATCTCACCAAATCTCTGACCACCAAAGAGTGCTTTACCACCCACTGGTTGCTGCGTAACGAGTGAGTATGGTCCTGTACTTCTTGCATGTACTTTTTCGTCAACTAAGTGATGGAGTTTTAACATGTACATGTAACCCACATTGACTTTTTCATGCATTTTTTGACCCGTCATACCATCGTATAAATGTGTCTTTCCATCTGTATCAATTTTTGCCATTTCAAAGAGTTTTTCAAACTCTTCAATATTAACACCTTCAAAGATAGGACTTGCAAACTTAACGCCTCTACTCCAATCTCTTGCATAAATTAACAACTGTTCATCATCTAATTTATCGATAAAATTCTTTGCATCCATCAGTTTTGCTACTTCTGCAATATGAATCATTTTCTCACGAAGTGATTTAATCCAGTCACCTTGTTTCTCTTTAAAAATTTCTTCAATTTGATCACCTAAACGCTTACCAACCAAACCTAAATGAACTTCTAAAATCTGTCCAATATTCATACGACTTGGAACGCCTAGTGGATTTAAAACGATGTCAACAATTTCGCCGTTTTTAAGATATGGCATATCGACTTCACGGACAATATTAGAAACAATACCCTTATTTCCATGACGTCCCGCCATTTTATCGCCAACCTTCAGTTTACGCTTAGTAGCCACATATACTTTCACAAGTTTGACAACACCACTTGGCAAAATATCATCTTTTTCAATGATATTCAACTTTTCATCGTGAACTTCTTTAAGTTTTTTCTTCTCATTTTGGAAATAAGCTTTAAGATCTTTATATTCATCTTGTACATCATTTGAAAATGCTTTAACAATAGAATTAATAGAAAAACGATTAACGTTTTGAAGATCTTCTGCTTTAATAAAATCACCTTTTTTATAGTTGTTTTTACTAATTTCTTGATCTTCTTGCAATGCGTTTTTAAGCAATAATGCATTAATTCTAAGCATTTCTTCACGGTCTAACATCAAAAGTTTATCATGATGTTCACGATCCAAAATCTCTTTTTCCTGCTCATATGCCTGAACAGCACGTGGATCTTTGTCATAGCCCTTTTTGGTGAAGATCTTGACATCAACAACAATACCCTCTAACGAAGGTGTCGCATACAATGATTTGTTAACAACATGACCTGCTTTTTCACCAAAAATTGCACGTAAAAGTCTCTCTTCAGGTGTAGGTTTTACTTCACCTTTTGGTGAAACTTTACCTACCAAAATCATGCCAGGAGTAATATAGGTACCTACTTTTACAATACCACTATCATCAAGATGAGCAAGTTCTTCTTCTTTAACATTTGGAATATCTTTAGTGATTTCTTCAACGCCATCTTTAAGCTCGCGTGCTTCAATCTCTTTTTCATAAATATGAACACTTGTAAAAGCATCTTCACGAATCATTCTCTCGCTAATAACAATTGCATCTTCATAGTTATAACCATTCCAAGGCATAAAAGCAACCATGGCATTTTTACCAATGGCAAGCTCACCTTGATCCATACTTGGACCATCAGCAATCACACCACCTGCTTCTACCATATCACCTTTTCTTACAATTACTTTTTGGGTAAACGTTGTATTTTGATTGGTTCTAAGATTTTTTTTGAAGTGCATAATGATCAATAAATGCACCATTTTCATCTTCACCTAAAATATAAACATTTTTATTATCAACCTTCTCAACGACACCAGCACGTCTAGCTTTAATGGCTTCCCATGAATCACGAGCAGCTATTTTTTTCAACCCCTGTACCTACAATAGGTGCATCTGATTTTACTAATGGCACAGCCTGACGTTGCATGTTTGAACCCATCAATGCACGGTTTGCATCATCATGTTCGAGGAAAGGAATCAAAGAGGCAGCAACACCTGCAATCATCATTGAAGAAAGGTCGATTAAATCAACTTTTTCTTTTTCAATCAATACCGTCTCACCATCAACCCTAACTTCAATCAAATCTTCAACAATTTCATTGTTTTCATTGATCTTAGTACTCGCAGGGGCAATAACTAATCCCTCTTCTTGTGTTGCTGTAATATAAATAATTTCATCTGTAATGCGAGCATTTTCAACTTTACGATATGGTGCTTCTACAAAACCTAGATCATTTACTTTTGCATACATTGAAAGGGTATTAATCAAACCAATATTTTGACCTTCTGGTGTTTCAACAGGACAAATTCTTCCATAATGTGTTGGATGAACGTCACGAACTTCAAAGCCCGCACGCTCTTTTACAAGACCGCCTTCACCAAGTGCAGATAGACGACGTTTATGCGTAATTTCACTTAGAGGATTCGTTTGATCCATAAATTGAGATAACTGGCCGCTTGAGAAAAACTCAGCAACAGCAGAGGTAATCATTTTTGAATTAATCAAATCATGGGGCATTAATTCTTCAACATTACCACTAAGTGCTGTAAATTTATCACGAATCGCTTTTTGCATCTTAATAAGACCAGAATGTAATTCATTCGCTAAAAGCTCACCAATAGCCCTAATTCTTCTATTACCTAAATGATCCCTATCATCAATATGACCTTGACCATTTTTAACTTTAATTAAATATTTAGCCGTTTTTATAATATCTTCGCTGGTCATAATGGTGACATATTCAGGGACATCAAGACCTAACTTATGATTCATTTTCATACGACCTACTTTTGTTAAGTCGTATCTTTCGGAATTAAAAAATAGATCTTTTACAAAAAGTTTTGCAGCTTCTTTAGTTACAGGCTCACCTGGACGCATAACTTTATAAATACGAATAGCCGCCAAATCATTTTCATCTTCCACATTTTCTGTTTGACGAAGAAGTTTTAACGTCTCAGTATCAGCAATAAACGAGTTGATGATTGCATCATCTACTCCACTAGCAAGATCATTGGCAATTTCAATGGCTGCACATTTTTGTTCAATAATTTTTGCTAATTTTCCTTCATCAAGTTGTGTTAACGTATCATAAAGGACTTCACCACTTTCTTGATCAATTATTGGAGAAGATAAGAAACGATTTACAAGAATTTCAACAGGATATTCGATAAATTTAATACCATCTTCAATAAATTTCTCTGCTTTCTTTCGAGCCAAACGTTTACCTGCTGCTAAAAGAAGGTTTCCATTCTCATCTTTAAGGTCAAAGTCAACACGACCTAAGAAATTATCTACTGAAAACTCAATCAAAAAATTTGTTATCACGAATTAAAATATTAAGGACTGGATAAAAAAAGTTTCAAAATATCTTGTTTGCTGTAACCTAAGGCACGGAATAAAATTGTAATAGGCACTTTTCTACGTTTATTAATTCTTACGAAAAGTGTATCTTTAGCATCGTATTCAAAATAGAGCCATGAACCACGATCAGGAATAATTTGTGCATTATAAATCAATTTATTGACAACTGTTGGGCTCTCTTCTTCTTTGAAGATAACACCAGGACTTCTATGAAGTTGATTAACAACCACTCTTTCAACACCATTAATAACGAATGATGTTCTGTCGGTCATTAAAGGAATTTCACGAATAAAAATTGCTTGTTCTTTAATGTCTTTTACACCAGTTTTTTTCACCAGTTTTTTCATCTTATCCCAAAGGATAAGACGAATATTCATTTTTATACTTACAGAATACGTGAGCCCTCGCTCCATACATTCTCGGACAGTATATCTTGGTTTTCCAATTTCAGATCCAGCATATTCTAAAGTGATTCTATTTTGGGGATCATGAATGGGGAAAATAGATTTAAAAACCTTCTCTACACCACTCTCATCATGGAGATTTTCAACATTTAAAAATTGCTCGTAACTCTTTTGTTGAAGTTGGAGTAGATTGGGTACATCAATTTTTTTAGGGACTTTTGAAAAATCGACTCTAAGACGATTTCCAGATTTTAAGCTATTTAACATGAGTCTACCTCGTGTAGTTGTTTGAAAAGGGCAGTGGGTTCATCTATCGTTGATAGAATGTATAACGACTAATAATAATATCCTAAGAAAGTTTGGGAAGAGAAGCCGAAGCTTCTCTTAGTAATAACATTACTTGATTTCAGCGACAGCGCCAGCTTCTTCAAGTTTCTTTTTAATTTCTTCAGCAAGCTCTTTAGATACACCCTCTTTAATTGTAGTAGGTGCACCCTCAACTGCATCTTTAGCCTCTTTAAGACCAAGACCAGTAATTTCTCTTACGACTTTAATAGCGTTAATTTTCTTCTCGCCACCATCTTTAAGGATAACATCAAATTCAGTTTTTTCTTCAGCAGCTTCAACAGCAGCAACTGCACCACCTGCAACCATAACTGGAGCAGCAGATACACCAAATTTTTCTTCGAAATCTTTAACAAGTTGACTTAATTCAAGTACGCTAAGACCTGAAATATACTCTAATACGTCTTCTTTTGAAATTGCCATTTCAAATCTCCTCTTTTTTATTATAAATTTAAATAAAGAACATTGCGTTCTAAAAATCTTTACATCTGTTTTTACATGTAAAGAAAATACAATTTACTCTGAATCTTGTTTTTTAGCACGAAGTGCATCAAGACCAATTGTAAAGTTTGTAATTGGTGCCATCCAAGTTGAAAGAAGCATTCCAATAAGCTCATTGCGAGATGGCATTTTAGAAAGGGCTTCAACTTTAGTAGCGTCAACAACTTCTCCACCAGCAAAACCAGATTTAATAATAAAATTAGGGTTTGTTTTGGCAAAGTTTGCAACAATTTTAGTAACAGCTAACTGATCTGCGCCCCAAACAAAAATGTTGGTGTCTTTAAGTTCAAGACCTTCCATTTCCGCATTTTTTAATGCAATGGCTGCTAAAGTATTTTTAATAACTTTAACTTGTACAGACTCAGGTCGTGCACTATTTCTTAATGCTTCAATTGCTTTAACATTAAGACCTTTGTAATCACAAACAACTAAACCGTCGGAAGATTTGAATTCTTCAGCTAGAGAACTAATAAATTCAGCTTTCTCTTTTTTTGTCAATTTTTCTCCTTTCCAACTGGTGATTTCAAGTAGAGCTGGTTGAACCAAATTAAGCTTTCGCCTCTACTATCTCCAATCAAAGATTAATTACTATTAATTTTATTTACTTAAGATCAATCAATTCTTGATTTTCAAGATTCATTGATGGACTCATTGTCAATGAAAGTGCTGCACATTTAATATACTTACCTTTTGCAGCAGCTGGTTTATGTTTATTAATCGCTTTAATAAACGCTTCAAAATTTTCTCTAATTTGCGCATCAGAAAAACTAATTTTACCAATACCAGCATGAATATTTCCTTGTTTATCAACACGGAAGTTTACTTGACCACCCTTGTTGTTTTCAACAGCTTTTGCAACATCCATTGTTACTGTACCAGTCTTTGGATTTGGCATAATACCTTTTGGTCCGAGAATACGACCTACTTTACCTACCAAACCCATCATATTAGGTGTAGCAATTAAAACATCAAAATTAATACGACCTGCTTGAATTTCTTCAATCAAATCATCACTACCCACAATATCAGCACCCGCAGCTTTTGCTTCATCTGCTTTTTCATCTTTTGCAATAACAGCAACACGTACTGTTTTACCCGTTCCAGCAGGAAGAACAACAGAACCTCTTACCATTTGATCCGCATGACGTGGATCAACATTAAGCTTCAATGCTACTTCAATGGTTTCATCAAACTTTGCAGAAGCTAAATTTTTGATATTTGCCAATGCTTCATTTACTGAATACTTTTTTTCTTTATCTACTTTTTTCAAAAGTTCTTGAAAACGCTTATTTATTCTTTTTGCCATTTAATATCTCCGCATAATTTTGCTTCCGCCTTTATAATAACCCTGACGGTAAAGGGATAAGGTTAATCGACGACTGTAATACCAATACTTCTAGCAGAACCCGCAATAATTTTTACAGCTTGTTCTTTATCTGTTGTATTAAGATCGGCAATTTTTCTCTCAACGATCTCAAGAATTTGAGACTTATTCAATGTTCCAACTTTATTTTTCAAAGGATTACTTGAACCACTTTTAATACCTGCTGCTTTTTTTAATGAGATCAGTTGCAGGTGGTTGTTTTGTAATAAATGTAAAACTTTTATCTGCATAAACCGTGATAACAACAGGAATCTTAAAACCTGCCAAATCTTTTGTTTTTTTCATTAAATGCTTTACAAAACTCCATAATATTAACACCACGCTGACCAAGTGCTGGACCTACTGGAGGTGATGGATTTGCTTTTCCAGCTTCAATTTGCAATTTAATTTCGCCAATGACCTTTTTTGCCATTTTTTTTCCTTTACGCTTAAACTATTTTTTCAACTTGAGAATAAAGAATCTCGACTGGTGTACTTCTACCAAAGATTGAAACATTGAGTGTGAGTTTGCCATGAACCATATCATATTCTTCAACAGAACCCGTGAAGTTTGCGAAAGGACCTTCTGTAATCCTAACACTCTCACCTGTTTCAAAGAAAATTTTTGGTTTTGGAGCGCCTTTTTTCTCAGCTTTTTCCAAAATCAAAGCAATATCTTTTTCACTCAAAGGTGTAGGTTTTTTTGTACTCACCAATAAATCTTCCAACTTTTTGGTAATGATTGAATAAGATGCCACAATGCTGTATCTAAATCTAGTTTTGCAAATGCATAACCAGGATACAAACTTCTTTCACTAATCTTTTTCTTACCATTCTTTACTTCGATTACATCTTCTGTCGGAACAACAATTTGCTCTAACTTTTCAGCGATACCATGATCATTGACAAGAGTAACGATTCCTTTTTGACAGCTTGCTCACTACCAGCATAAGTTTGAATTGCATACCATTTATGTGCCATTTTTTCTCCTTAAACCAAAGAAGATAAAGAAAAGGACATGATAGCATCAATCAATGCTAAAAAGAGTGAAATCACGGTTACAACGACAAAAACAGAAATGAAAGCATTTCGAATCTGCTCTTTAATCGGAAAAATAACCTTCGACAATTCAGCTTTAGAATGATGATAATAAGCTTTTAATTTTTCCATTATATTACCTCGACTAGTGGCAGGGTAGGAGGGACTCGAACCCCCAACCTGCGGTTTTGGAGACCGACGCTCTACCGTTGGAGCTACTACCCTACAATTAAGTTAAGTCAGAAAGAGACTTAACTTTTTAATTTAACTTCTTTATGAACAGTGTGTTTTTTAAGTCTTGGACAATATTTACTAAGCTCAACTTTTTCAGTAACTGTTTTACTGTTCTTAGTTGTCGTATAGTTAATATCACCACACTCTGAACACTTTAATCCGATTTTAACGGTCATGGAGATTTCCTTAACTAAATTACATGTAAGGGAAAACCCTTACATGCTAAAATTATTTGATGATAGCTGAAACAACACCTGCGCCAACTGTTCTACCACCCTCACGGATTGCAAAACGAGTACCTTCTTCAAGTGCGATAGGCGCAATAAGTGCTACTTTAATTTTTACGTTATCACCAGGCATAACCATCTCAGTACCTTCTGGCAATGAAATAGAACCTGTTACGTCTGTTGTACGAACATAAAATTGTGGTCTATAGTTATTAAAGAATGGAGTATGTCTACCACCTTCTTCTTTTGAAAGAACATAGATTTCAGCTTCAAAATCAGTGTGTGGAGTGATTGATTTTGGTTTACAAAGAACCATACCACGCTCAACTTCTTCTTTTTTGATACCACGTAATAAGATACCGCAGTTATCGCCTGCTTGACCTTGTTCCATCTCTTTACGGAACATTTCAACACCTGTTACAGTTGTTGTTTTAGTGTCTTTGATACCTACGATTTCGATAGTCTCACCAATTTTAACAGAACCTCTGTCGATTTTACCAGTAACAACAGTACCACGACCTGAGATTGAGAATACGTCTTCGATTGGCATCAAGAAGTCTTTATCTGTTTCACGAACTGGCTCTGGAATATACGCATCAACTGCAGCCATAAGAGCAAGAATTTTTTCGCCCCATGGTCCAACGGTACCAGCTTTTGCTTCTTCTAGTGCTTTAAGCGCAGAACCTGCAACGATTGGAGTATCGTCACCTGGGAAGTCATATGAGCTAAGAAGTTCACGAATTTCCATTTCAACGAGTTCAAGAAGTTCTTCATCATCAACCATATCTGCTTTATTCATAAATACAACAATATAAGGAACACCTACTTGACGAGAAAGAAGAATGTGCTCTCTTGTTTGTGGCATAGGGCCATCTGCTGCAGAAACAACAAGAATAGCACCATCCATTTGTGCAGCACCTGTAATCATGTTTTTAACATAATCGGCGTGGCCTGGACAATCTACGTGAGCGTAATGGCGATTTTCTGTTTCATACTCAATATGTGAAGTTGCAATGGTAATACCACGTTCTCTCTCTTCAGGAGCGTTATCAATACCATCATAATCTTTAAATTCACAAAGACCTTTTGTAGCAAGAACAGCAGAAATTGCAGCTGTAAGTGTAGTTTTACCATGATCAACGTGACCGATGGTTCCAATGTTAACGTGTGGCTTGGTTCTAGAGAACTTTTCTTTTGCCATTTTTTCCTCCGTAATGAGTTTTGTTTTTAATACATTTCAATTTGTCAAAGTTATTTAAAACTTTTAAGTGATGGAGCTCATAGAGGGACTTGAACCCTCGACCTCTTCCTTACCAAGGAAGTGCTCTACCCCTGAGCCATATGAGCCGACTACAAAAGGGTGGACCAAATTGTATCGAAACAACAACAATATATAGTTTGATTTTATTAAGAAAGGTAAGACTACTGAACTTGTTCTGTAGTGCCCTAAAGCAGAAGAAATTCAACAGCTCCCAGTTTGCTTATAAAATCGTTGGAGCGGGAGACGGGACTCGAACCCGCGACCCCCAGCTTGGAAGGCTAATGCTCTAGCCAACTGAGCTACTCCCGCAATGGTGGTGAGAGAAGGATTCGAACCTTCGAAGACATAGTCAGCAGATTTACAGTCTGCCCTCGTTGGCCACTTGAGTATCTCACCGTATTTTTACCATTTTCATTGCTGGTCAAACACTGTCTTTCACAAATAAAATGGAGCTGGTGAACGGAGTCGAACCGCCGACCTACTGCTTACAAGGCAGTTGCTCTACCAACTGAGCTACACCAGCATCCTGTGATTGTGAGGTGAAATTATATCTCAAAATATTTTCAAAGTCAATACTTTTTAGAGAAATGGTGTAAAATTACTAACGAAATCAAAATAAGAGGAAAAATTGATATGAAAATTCTATTTTCTCCTAGTGAAACAAAAACAGATATAACGAACTTTGGGGCTATTCAAAGGAAAAGTTTTATTTTTCCCTCATTATATGAAAAGCGGCTTACCATCTTAGAGCACTATCAAAGATTCTTGCAAGAAGCAAACACCCTTTCTCTTCAAAAGCTGTTTGGCTATAAAGATATGGAAAAAGTTATATATTATTCCAATATAAATCCTCTGACTGCTTTTACATGTAAAGCTATTGAAAGGTACAGTGGTGTTGCTTATGATTATTTAGATTTTAAGACCCTCGATTCTATCTCTCAATCTTTTGTTGAAGACCATGTCATGATTTTTTCAAATCTTTTTGGTCCACTTTTAGCTAAAGACTTAATTCCAGATTATAAAGTACATCAAGGAGAAAGTCTCAATGGGTTAAATCTTGCATCTTTTTACAAAGAGTCATTTAGTACCAGTATTGATGAGTGGATAGGCGATGAATGCGTACTGGATTTACGTGCAGGTTTTTATGAAAAATTTTATACACTCAAACGCCCTTTTATCAGTATGAAATTTCTTAAAAATGGAAAAAATGTTAGTCATTTTGCTAAAGCTTATAGAGGAAGTGTTTTAAGAACGATGGCACAGTATCGTCCAAAAGATGAAAAAGAACTCCAGCAAATTCCTTTTTTGGGTCTTAAAATTAAGGAAATCACACTCTCTAAGTTTAAACGAGAATACATTTTTGAGAGTATTGATTGATTTGAGTAAAATACGATACAATAGCCCCAAATTTGCATGAGGGGAAAGCTATGGATCTTTTACAATGGATTGTGATTGGTGTTTTAGTCTATGTTATCTATTATTTAATTAATAAGTACGAACGCAGAGTGAATGAACTGACGCGTCTTATTGAGCTTAATCGTGATGAAATCAATAAAAATAAAACAAATATTAAGAAAAATGCGGAAGGCGTAAC
>JAJOKG010000053.1 GCA_021206415.1 Sulfurospirillum sp.
TCGGTGTTATTACTTTTCAAAGGTTATCGTCCTTTTTGGCATGTTTATCAAGAGGTGGAAAAAGCCGTGAATGCAAAATTCAAAAAACGATGAAAATATCGGCTTTGATTTATATTGCTTCTGATTGGGAATTTAAAGCAAAAGATGCTTTGTGGCCAAATGGTTATATCGCTGTTTTTGTTCTTCATGGAGGAAGTGAAGCATATCGTGTAAACGTATGCGTCATGAATCCTGCGGAAGGATACAAGCAAATGATGTCAGCAAAGGTCTGGAGTGAAAACGGTGCTCATGAGGTATGCAAGTTCATTCAAAGACTCTTCTATTTTGAAGGGGAAATAGAGGCTGCAACATGAGTAATACGTTTGAGATTATATACAACTGCCAACAGTGCGGAGACGAAATTAATGCAGATGAGGCAATTAAATCTTTTCAGTGTAAAGGTCATGTTACATGTAAATGTTGCAACGAACCGTCACACGAAGACAGAGAAGAATTTTTTGCCTATTTGGTTGAATCAAAGCAAGTGATTGTAGCGTAAGAAGATAGTTGCTCATTTTGAGCTTAACCCGATAAGGGAGCATAAAACTCCCTTTAGGGAGAACTATGCTCCTTCGGGTTTGGTGTTCACGCTTAATAAGCTGGGCGTATAAAAAACAAACTCATAAGGAAAAAAACAATGAAAAATGAATTCAAATCAGGCTATACCTACATTACAAAAGATGGAGGACCCATGTTGTGTTTATCCATTCTCGAAACAATGATGCTTTTTCAATCCAGAGATGGTGCAATATTAGAGTACCACTTAGACGGTACTTGCATGGCAACTAACAGTATTAATGGAAAACACTCTTCACACCTCGATTTAGTTCCTGGTCTTTTCTCAAGAGAAGATGCTTTTAAAGAAATGAAGCTTGGCAAAAGAGTCCAAAATACCGATTGGCTAGATGAAAATGGAGGCAAACATTGGTTTTATCGTCTTAACAACCGTGGGGACATGGTTGATGAAGAAGGCGATGTTGTAACTGATTTTGATGAACTCAGTGATTGCGTATGTTGGCAGGTTTATGATTATATTGAACCAGAAGCACTAGAAAATCTTTGCTATGAAAATAAAAACATGGCTGATTTTTAGAGTTTCTTGGATTTAACAATGACCAAATTGTTAATATTGCACTAGCTGGTTTGAAACCAAAAGGCGAAATGGGTAAAGCAAAAGGATATCTCCAGGCAAAAACTTCTGATTTTTCTGAAGCAACGCTAGAGATTCTTTATAACCAAAATGCAGATTTGACTCCAGTCGATCCAACTTCAATGGGGCATATTTTACATTAAAAACTTTGGAAAACATGTGTTGCCCAGAATTTTATGATGAAGAGGATATGCCTTCTAATGAAGCATTTTTGGAGTTGAAAAAAGTCATTGATGCATTAAATAAAATTAATGGGGATATGCTTTATTTAACAAATAAGTAGTAGTTATAGTTTTACCCTCACAAGGGAGATAGATTCTCCCTTTGGGGCGAACTCTATTCTTTTGTGGGTGGTTTCAATAATTGGATGAAATTAAACATAAGGAATAGAAAATGGAAAATAAAAAACTACCAATGGAAGATTATATTTCTTTTTTGGAGTTACAAATTCAAGCTGAAAAAGCTATGAATAAGGATTTTAATAGGGCTTTGCGTTTGTTGGAAAATGTTGCAAAACAGCTAAACGCGCATTATAGCGACTACGACACGCTTTGCGCTGAGAACAGGGCTATGGCTGAATTTCTAGCATCTCTTGGTTATTTGCAAGAGCAAGTCTCAGAGATTGCTAATGGTGGGAAGCCAAAGCTAATAATTAATGAAGTAAAAGTTAAAGAATCTTGTAAGCTTTCTGCTATTGGATTTTTTCATGCAGACTACCCTAGCAATAAATCTACGGATAAGCTTTGGGAAATGGCAAAAAAAGGAAAATTACAGGTATGTGAAGCTTATGAGTATTTTGATACGACTTCTCTTGTTAAGGAAATGCAATCACTTGAAAAATTAATACTGTCTGAAATTAAAC
>JAJOKG010000144.1 GCA_021206415.1 Sulfurospirillum sp.
ATCGAAGCTTTGTTTGCCAATGGTTCTACTCAAAAGTTTATTGCAAGTCGATATGGGACTACAGAAGCAAATTTATATAACTGGATGAAGAAGAATGGTTTAAAGCGAGAGAAAAAGAAGAATTAAGTCTCGATAAAGAATCCGTGTCCGTTTTGGTACAGATTTTTATTTGTACCCACTATACGCAAATGCTTCATCAAATCTTTCTAACTGGATCAATGCCAAAATCGTATAGTGATACGCTATACCTTGTTCTTCTGTATGTGAAGCACACAGCGGAATACTTTCCTCTAAAAGCTCATCAAAGCGTTTGAGCTCAAATAAAACTTCCAGTCGTTTACTGGTATCGCTCATCGTGCAACCTTTGTAAAAGCAACACAATCACGGCATCTATAAACAATAGAGCCCAAGAAAAGTCCAAAAATTAATGGTGAAAAAAAGAGGGTATTTGACGCATCCAAAAAAAACCAAAAAGAGCGATCAAAACAATCGCGATGTATTTGTGTGTTGGCATATGGTAACGCATCTCAGAAACGTAAGCACACCACAGTGTCACCAGCAGCGTCACTAAAACTACAATCGTTTTAAACCACACGGCATCCCACCCTTCTTCTTGAAGTATCAGTGCAAATCCAATGCCATACATAAGCCCCAACCATCCATAATAAAGTGTAATCGATAAAAATTTAAACACATGGTGTCGATTCATGGACCCTCCACATTTATAGTTTAAAAATTTAATACAAAAATCCAAACAACCACAGTGGGATTTTATGCCCAATGCCTATTTCTAAATCATCACTTACAACGTAAGAATTAGGGGTGTCTTTAATTTGACCAAAGCCCTTCTTTTTACCACCCACTTCAAACGTATATTTTTCCTCACAGTAAAAATCACCACGTTTACCCGCAAAGATACCCTCTTCATTGAGACTTTGTTTGATTTTGTAAGCGTTATCTAACTGATTCACAAAAAAGGTTTCTCTCAAATTCCCAATATCAGGCTCTTTTGTGTACATCAAATTGGGATTGGCGAGATAGATCTTTTCGGGTTTATCGATGGATTTCATCGCCAAAGAGTTACGCATCAAGAGTTTAATTAGACCTGCATCATCGAGTTTGGAAAGGTACTCTTTTAATGTTCTATCATCGGTAATTTCGGCTGCTTTTTTCATATCGCTCATATTAGGCTCAAAGGGAACACTTTTGATAATAATGGAGAGCAAGGTTTTGATCTTTTTGATACTGGTGCCATTGAGTTTTGGATAGACATAGAGTAAATCACTCTCGATGGATACATTGATATTTTGTTGAAGGGTTTGTAAAAAAAGTGTACGTTTGGCATGGAGAGATAATAGGGATAATAGCCATATTTGAGATAGTTTTAAACAAAGGTATGATCTTATGCTCTTTATGTTCAATCTCTTTTTTAATGGCTGATGCTAACGCTACGTGCTTTTCTAACATATCGTGTAGGCTATAAGGCTCAAAGGTAAAACCATAATGCAGTTCTAAAAATTCTCGAAAGCTCATACCCACCATTGTATAGACAATAGCACGCCTGCTTAAATCGTGACTGCCTTGATTGATTTGTAAGGCAGAACTTCCTGTTGCGATGATTTTAAGTTCACCAAAACGGTCATAGATATTTTTAAGTTCAGCGGACCAAGAACTGTATTTGTGAATCTCATCAAAACATAAGAGCTTCCCACCATGAAGCACAAACACTTCAGCAATGTCTGTCATCGTAAATTGAGAGGACGTTGTAATATCATCCAGATTGACATACAAGGCTTCATGCTCTTTATAGTTCGCACTCATATATTGTGCAATCGTCGTTGTTTTACCGATACCTCTTGGACCAATGATGATAGAAAGCCGGTGTTCTAAGGATTGACTCATAATAAAATAGCGTTTATAGGTTTGGTTATTGAGTGCTACAAATTCACGACTTTTAAGAAATAGTTCTTCTAACATGACGTATCCTAATGTTTTGTAACACAATTATACATCAATTTAATATGTAATACAATACATACTATACCACCGCCCTAATCATACTCTCCTCATCACTCCTAGCATAAATAAGCGTGGTCTGAATTGTCAGGCGAAAGTTGCAAATTTAGCCATATAAAAAATTTTTTAAAGCCTAGAATACGATTATGTCGTTAAGAATCTATGCCTAAATTTGACTTCGCCTGACGCAAGTACTATGTTTTTAGATTTCAACACATCTCCTCTCTTTTCTATAGCATAGTTTTTAAATCGTTTTTGTAAGGCTTTACCAATCGAAGAAAAGACTCTATGGGCATTGCATGTATCAATAGTTGATACTTCACCACATAAATAAAGTGGAGTATCAAGGCTAAAATCCTCCTCCTGTGGCTTGGTATAGCAACACACTGTCTATAAGGCGTTGAGCTTGTGCATCAATCGTACTCATTTCAATTTGATACGTTTGTTGTTCTGCAACCAAGAGTTGTAGGTAACTAACTGAGCCTAAATGGTATTGGCGTTTGATAGATTTTAAAGAGGTTTGTGTTGCATTATTTGCGATGGTTAAGGCGCGAAGATTTTGGGCATCGTTTTCTATCGCATTTAAGGTGTCCGCAACGTTTCTAAAAGCTTCCACTACGACATTTTTTATAATTAGCTGTCGCCGCTTCAAAAGCTGCTAGTGCCGCTCTTTTCTGTGCAGACAATCCTGGATTAAATAATGGTTGAGTTATCTGTTCTATAAGATTCCATACGGTAGAGCTACCATTAAACAATGTCCCTGTGCTAAGAGCCTGTGCACTAAGATTGGCGCTGAGATTGATTTGGGGATAAAGTTTAGAAATAGCTACTCCATAATCAGCATTTGCGACATGTAGTAATGCTTCTGAAGCTTGAATATCAGGTCTTTGTTTTACTAACTTGGAAGGAACCACTAATTGCAAATCTGTGGGCAATTTAAAATCACTCAATCTGAAAGCATGGATTTGCACTTCACTAGAAGTATGCCCAGATAACATAGCCAAAAGGTGCTCAATCTCACCTCTTTGTTTGCGTAGCATAATTGCTTCGGAACGTGCCTGCTCAACTTGAGCTTGCAAATTTAACATCTCATCTTGAGAAGCTTGTCCAAAGCGTATACGATCACGGGTAATCTCAAGTTGTTTTTCTTGAAGAAGCACTGTGGAATTTAAGGCTTCTTCTTGCTCAAAAAGACGCGCACGTGTAATGGCCGCTGTGGTGATGTTGGCTATTAGATTTAAACGGGTTGCTTCGTATTCGAAACGACGGTAATCCACACGCGCCGCCAATGATTCCAAAGCTCGCTTATTGCCTCCGAAAAAGTCTAAATTATAATGAACATTCGCTCCTGTTGTATAAAGATTATATTGGCGAGATTCGCCGCTTAAGCCTTGTGTGCTTGGGCTTGTTTTTTGGCGTTGAGCGCCTAGTAACAATTCCGCTTGTGGATAGTCGCTTGAACCTGAATAGGCGGCTAAAAGCTCTTGTGCTTGCCTGACATTGGCGCTTGCACTTGCTAAGGTTGGACTGGATTTTAGTGCCTCTTCAATGAGCTGATTTAACGCATCTGATCCAAAACAATGCCACCAAGACTCTTGAACGAAATCTCCTTCAACAAAGCGTTGCGCTTCTCCCAAAGAAATAGTAGATGAAGCTGTTTCTGAGGGTAATGATGTTTGTGTGTATTGCGTCGTTTGAGGAGCTTCGGGTGATTTAAAATCGGGTCCAACGGCGCAACCGCTGAGGGCAAACACCCAAAATGCAGACAATACCAATCGCATTTTGTGTTGACAGGAGACTTTCTCGCTTAAAAAATCTGAACCATTCATCATTGTTGTTCCTTCTAAAAAATCAGACAAAATTGCGTCCTTCTCCCACTTCTTCGTGCGTTATACCGTCACGAATGCGGTAAATGCGTTTGAATGTTGGAATAATTTTTTCATCGTGCGTTACGACGATAATAGCCGTCTCGTACTTGTTAGCCATCTCGTTTAAAATGCGAATAACCGCCATCGCACGCTCGGAATCAAGCGGAGCGGTTGGTTCGTCTGCTAAGATAACCGGTGGTCGATTGACAAGTCCACGGGCGATCGCTACACGTTGCTGTTCTCCTCCTGAGAGTTGTGAAGGCATCGCGAATGCTCGATGATGCACGTCAAGCGCCTCTAGGAGTACCATCGCTTTTTTTTCTTGCTTCTTTATTGGAAATACCAGCCAACATAGGAAGCAGTGCTACATTGTCGATTACGTCTAAAAAAGGAATCAAATAGGGCGCTTGAAAGACAAATCCAATTTTATCCCGTCTTAATGCTCTTAAATCTCGTACCATCCAGCTGTTATCATAAATGACCTTATCTCCTAAAATCATCCGTCCACCCGTCGGGTCAATGACAGCGCCTAAACATTTGAGCAATGTACTTTTCCCTGACCCTGAGGGTCCAATCAATCCAACGACTTCACCTGGGGCCACTTCCATATTAATCTCTTTTAAAGCATCTACAGCAGTGTTCCCCGTACCATAACGTTTTTTGAGATTTTCGATACGTATTCCTTTGCCCTGCATAATTAACCTCCAATCGCTTCAGCGGGATCCACTTTGATTGCCATACGAATCGCCACAAGACTGGCGATGATACAAATCAAAATGACACATATAAAGCCTACAATGGTGTCTTGAGGAACGAGTAAAACGTATTTTGGGAAAAAAGGAGCGGAAAAGGTTGCTGTAATTTTTCCAACGACAAAGCCTATAACGCCCAAGGCAACGGCTTGTTGCATAATCATCGAAGCAATGGTGCGATTGCGCGTTCCGATAAGCTTTAAAACGGCAATTTCTCGAATTTTATCCATCGTAAGCGTGTAAATAATAAATGCCACAATAGCTGCACTCACGATCGCCAGAATGACTAAAAACATGCCGATTTGTTTTGCAGAAGTAGCGATGAGCTTACCGACTAAAATTCCTTCCATTTGTGCTCTTGTATAGACGGTTAAACGCTTCCAACGCTGAATCGATTGGGCAACATCAGCAGCGCTATAGCCTTCTTTTAGGGTTACAAGAACAGCATTGACGTATGAATTTGTACTTTGCGATGCGATGATGGCATCTAGAAGATCTGGCACATTGGGACGATTGAATGCTGGGTTGGCTTCTGTACGATAGCGCCCTTGCCAAATTGCGTCGTTGTCTTTTAAAAATTGAGCCTCTTGCGCATCTTTGAGAGGAATAAAGACCATAGGATCTCCGCTGGACGAGACCATACGCTTGGTTAATCCCACCACCGTGTAATGATTGCGTCGAATTTTTAAAACGTCCCCTAATTTAAAACCAGTAGCGATGTCTGCTACCGCCTCATAATGGCCACGTGTCAATTGACGCCCTGCAACAAGGTACGTTGGCCAACCAGGTGTCATACCCAAGTTTCCTGCTGTGACGCCCACTACCATGGTGCGTACATCTTGTTCGTCCTTGTGCACTTGCATTGTTAAGTAGGTGATATTGGCGGCATGATGAACACCCGGAAGCGAAAGAATACTTCGATACAGATCGTCGTTAATGCTTGATGATTCGGCGTAAGGCCCTAAGGTATCTTTTTGCACCACCCATAAATCCGCGCCACTGTTATCCAGCAGAACTTTTGCATCATCAACCATTCCTCTATAAACCCCCGCCATAACGAGTGTTACGCCGATGAGCAATCCCAATCCTACGCCGGTAAATACAAATTTTCCCCACGTATGAAGAATGTCTCTTCCGGCTAAACTAATCATTTAACTGTTCCCGCAATTTTATCAACAATACGAATGCGACTTTTAGAACTCAAGGCTTTTTCGCTGTACACAACGATACGAGAGCCCTCGTTAAGCCCTTCAAGCACTTGCACATAGCCATTTAGGTCTGAACTTCCAAGTTTTATTGGTGTGAAATGAAGCTTTTCGTTTATAATTTCCCAAACACCAACCGTTTGCCCATTTCTTCGAACAGCGGCATTGGGTATGGTTGGTTTTGCGGGCAAAGGAGGTAAATCCACCGTAACTTCTGCCAGCTCTCCTAATGGAGGTAAGGGCTTGGGCAATGCATCGAACGTAATTTTAGCCAAGAGTTCTTCTGTCACAGAATCGGCTTTGGGTTCAAGTCGCACGACATGACCTTGCAATAGATGATCTTTTTGAGAACGCAAAACGATTTGTGCCAAAAGCCCTTGTGTTAATCCTTGTGTAGCAATCTGATCAAACCGTACATTGATCCAGATACTTTTAGGATCTATCATCTCCACAACAGATTGACCCGCAACGACCGTTGTGCCAGAATCGATATTTCTTAGTGTAACAATTCCATCAACAGGAGAAACAAGACGTAAACTGTTACGTTGTGCCAAAAGAACGTCTAAATCAGCACGTGCACGCACCATATCTTCTTGTGCGGCAACTAAAGAAATATCAGAAACTAAAAAATCTTGTCGTTTTGCTGTTGCGATCTCTTCGCTGGTTGAATGAACATCAAACAATTCTTTGTATCGTTGCATTTGTGTTCGTGCATATGCCTGTTGAATTTTGGCTTCTTTGAGTGTTGCATCAGCACGTTTAAGCGTTGCTTGTTGGGAGAAAATACGTGCATCAAGATCAATAGGATCCATCTCAGCCAAGACACTACCTGTTTTCACATAATCTCCTACATCGACATAAATATGAAGAAGACGCCCTGTAAGAATAGGTCCAAGTTTATACGTATATTGAGATGCCACTGTTCCTATACCGAAAATTGATGGAGTAAGAGGTTTCGATTCAATCGTAGTGAGTGTCACAGCTACTGGTGCGAGCGGTCCTGAACGTAAAACAACATAGATGAAAAGAGCCAATAGTGGAATAATCACAGCTAGGAGCTTAAAAGTGCGCGCTTTTAAAGAGGTAGAATTCATTTTTGATTCCTTATAATACCTTGAGCGTAGATAGCAAAGACTTTTGGAGCGTCTGTACGCATATGACTGACGTCTCCTAAAAGCAATGATTGGATGATTAATCCTTGAATAGCTCCAATGAAAAGCATACAAGCTACTTGTGAATCTAATGTTGGTGAAAATTCGTGATTAGTTTTTCCTCTTTCCATCAAACGCCATAACCGCTCATTATAATTCTGAATTAATTGTTGAACTGCATGTTTGGCTGGCGTTCGCTCTGAACGTTGTAGCTCACCAAATAATATTCTAGGAACACCAGGATACTCAATCGCAAACTCAGTATGCGTAATAAATATAGCTTCTAACGCTTTTAGCATAGACTCACTATTTTTAGAAGCTTCATCAATGCGATAAAGTAACTGCTTAGACACCCACTCCATAACCGCTTGCCAAATAGATTCTTTACTTGAAAAATGGCGAAAAAAGTGCCCCTTGTGTTAGATTAATATGTTGTGCGATAGCCGCAGTTGTAATTTCACTAGGATTTTTTAATCCTGCCAAAGTAATGACAGACTCCACAATAATGGCTCGACGTTCATCCGCAGATAAATATTTCGTTTTTGAGGACATTATCACTCCTATAAAAGATAGTAATTAATTACTATCAAAATAGTAACGGTATTTTTTTTGTTTGTCAATGAACTTTGAAGTTATTCATAATATTTTATAAGAAAATTTAGCTATTGGTGTGAGTGATAAAGTATTATGAGAGTGGAAAATATGCAGAAAAAAGAAGCCCTTTTACTTCCATAATAGAAGTAAAAGGGCTTTACATGTAAAGAAGTTTTTAGTGAACTTCTCTCCAGATCTTAACTTTCCATAGATACGCAAGGAGTGTAAAGATAACCATAAAGCCAATTAAGCTATAGCCTAAATCTTCACGTTCTGCTTTTTTACGATCCCCTACTTTTTCCATGTAATTAATGACTTGCGCTTCAGCCTTTTGTGTCAGTCCTACACGAGGCATAGACGTACCTGGAAGTTGTTTTTGTGGATCGTTGATAAAGGTATGAAGATACTCTTTACTTTTGGCACGAATCATAATAGACAAATCAGGAGGTAAGGTTCCCATATAAGCGCTCAGTGCTGTTTTATCACTTGGGCTTAGGAGTTTGTCGTATTTCATATCGTGACATCTCTGACATGCATCTGCGTAGACTTGTTTATCGTTAATCTCTTTAGGCGCAATACTTTGAAGATACGCCACAATGTCTGCGACTTCTTGATCCAAATCTCCACCTGCACCATAAAATGCAATCATTGGATGAGGACGTGTTTCATTAAATTTATGCTCTACTTTGAGTGCTTTGGTTGGGTTTTTGATCAATTCTACTAAATAGTTTTTATCATAAATAGCACCCGCTGTACTTAAATCAGGTG
>JAJOKG010000106.1 GCA_021206415.1 Sulfurospirillum sp.
TAAAAGATTTAAATACAAGCACTTAAGAATACAAAATAGTAAAAAACGTGTTCTATCAGCCGTTAGAAATTTATCGTGCCATTCTTGTAATGCCTTAAATAGGAGGTTTTTACCTCCTATTTTGTTATAATGCTCTTTACATGTAAAAAAGAAGTGAGTAGTGTATGACAAAAATTTTGATGATCGAAGATGATTTAGAACTGGCTGAAATTTTAACAGAGTATTTAGAGCAATTTGATATTACGATTACCGTTGCTGATGATCCTTATATTGGCTTATCAACTCTTGACACACACGCTTTTGATCTAGTCATTTTAGACCTCACACTTCCAGGCATTGATGGGCTAGAAGTGTGTAAAGAAATTCGAAAACGTCATACGCTTCCAATCATTATCTCCTCTGCACGAACAGATATTACAGACAAAGTGACTGCGCTTGAAAATGGCGCCGATGATTATTTACCAAAACCCTACAATCCACGAGAACTTCAAGCACGTATTATGAGTTTACTACGAAGACAAAAGGGAGTCATAACAACTGAAAATTCTCTGCAGAAAACAAAAGCATTTCATCTTAATGAGCATCAAAGAAGCATTCTTTTTCAAAATAAGGAACTGCACTTAACAGCAGCAGAATATGGGATTTTAGCCTACTTGATTAAAAAAGAAGGCGGTGTAGTGTCACGAGAAGAACTCATTTACAATATTGAAGCCATCAGCGAAGAGACAACCAATAAAAGTATTGATGTCATTATCGGACGTATTCGTCAAAAACTAGGAGAAAATCCAAAAGAGCCCATTTACATTCATGCCGTAAGAGGCATTGGCTATAAGTTTTTACAATGACAAAATCGTCTATTTTTTACAGTATTACCTTTATTTTTGCGACCAGTATCGTCAGTATTTTCTTAGCCCTTCTCTTTTTATTAGAATACGACAAACAAACCTACACAGAAAAGCTCAATACAAAATACTCCATTATCTCCCGTGCTACATTGTTTCATTTAAATAATTTTATTACCAATGAAGAACTTAAAAGACAAGTTCAAGGCTATCAGATGCGTGAAATTACGGATAAAGAGGTCAAAGAATCTATTATCGCACGTGCTCAAATTATCCAAAAAATTGCAGATAAAATTGGAACAAGTGCCATTTTACGTTATGAAAATGACCACTATTTACACATTGAAACCAAGTATTCATCTTTGCTTCTTAAAGATGAAGATTTTCAACCCTACCGTTACGATTTAATTAAAACCATCTTTGGTAGTGTCTTCGCTATTATTATTGTCGCTTATATTTTAACTATTCGAAAATTAAAACCCCTTCGTAAACTCAAACGCCAGATGGATCGTTTCGCAAAAGGTGATTTAAAAATTAACTGTAAAGCTGATGGTGAAGATGAGATTTCTCAAGTAGCCAACTCTTTTCATAATGCTGTTGAACAAATTAATAAACTCAATCACTCCAGACAACTTTTTTTGCGAAACATTATGCATGAGCTTAAAACGCCCATTACTAAAGGGCGCATTAGTGCCGAAATGCTTGAAAATAGCAAACAAAAAGAGCGCCTTATCTCAACATTTGAAAAACTTGAATTACTGATTAATGAATTTGCATCTATTGAGCAAATAACTTCAGGAGAAGGACTCAAAAATGTCAAACCTTATCTTTTAGTTGATTTACTCGATGAAGCGATTGATCTTGCCATGATTTTACCAGAACAAGTCGAAAATGAAATTATAGATGAAGAAATCATTTTACATGTAGACTTTAGACTCTTCACAACAGCCATGAAAAATGTCATTGACAATGGCATTAAATATTCAAGTGACCAAAAAATAAAAATACTTGCAACACGCTCTAAAATCTCTTTTATTAGCCACGGAAAACCTCTTACCAAAGAGCTTTCGCATTACCTTGAACCTTTTGTTCAGGAAAAAAACTCACATCAAAGTTTTGGATTAGGACTTTATATTGTTCAAAATATTATCAAAGCCCATCATCTTAACTTTACCTATGAACACAAAGACGGCTATAATTATTTTAATTTTGAAAAAATTGAAACACTCATGTAAATTTTAGAGTACAATTAAAACAAATAGGTCAAAAGGAGCCCTTATGTCTGGAATTACATTTTCAAATAGTGATTTAAACCATTTTATCGATCATCATATCGCTTATTAAGAACGCTTTGGAATTAAAGATGAGGTTCCCTTTTCACTTATCTTTTTTTCATAGTACGATAAGGAAGAGATTGATTGCTTAAAAATGTTTCAAGATATTCTGCGAAAAACAGATGCCATTTTTAATCATAGCAATCATTATGTTGTTATGCTCACAGGAACGGATTGGAATGGTGCCATGGAAGTTTTAAGTGGGATTCAGGGTTTTTAGATCAAGAACCATCTGAGACAATTGTCAGTTACCCTGATGATGGAACAAATGCACAAATATTAGTGAAAAAACTCCATGATATTGTAGAAGATAATTGCAATATTACTTCAGAACTTTTAAAGTAGTAGGACAACCTACTACTTTTTTATTCATTACGTAACGTATCTAAAACATTAATCTGTGTTGCTTTATACGCAGGATAATAAGACGAAAGCGCTACAATAATAGTTGTACCAACAACTGTAAGCCAAAAATCCAATATAGAAAGATCTAGTGGTAATTTAGCAGTTCCATACACATCAGCAGGAAGTGAAATAAGATCAAAAGAACCCAAGAGAAAAAGTGCTAAAAATCCAAGAACAATGCCAAATAGCATTCCACCTCCACCAATAACAATGCCTAAATAGAAAAATGTATTTTTAATTTCATGTTTATAAGCACCTAATGAAAGTAGCAAGGCTATCTCTTTACGTCTGTTCATAACTGTCATTAAAAGAGAACTAATAATATTCAGTGATGCAATCAAAATAATTAACATTAAAACAATAAAAAGTGCTCTTTTTTCAAGGGCGAGGGCTGCAAAAAAGTTTCCATTCATTTGCCACCAACCCACAATACCTAAGTCATCTGGCAGCACACTTCGAATTTTCTCGATATCGGCAAAAGGATCCTCTGAATAAATATGAATACCATCATATTTTCCCTCTTCATACTGTAAAACTTGCGCCAAAGAATCAAGAGTGGTATACATATACGCTTTATCATATGCCATTAGTCCAGAACGAAATGAACCTTGATAATTGAAGCGTTTCATTTTAGGGATTAAACTCATACCACCAGGATCATTTTTAGTAAAAATAAGTGTTGCTTTTTCATCAGCAGAAAACTGGTGTGTTTTTGCAATTTCACTACCCGTTATAAGGTCGTATTTATCTAATGTTTTATCTTTAATAGCCTCTGCTAAAATAGTATTTATTTTTGCTTCTTGTTCGAAATAGACACCAAAAAGCATGCCACCTTCAAGCCTATTTCCTTTTTTAATAATAACTTGAGTCGAAATATAAGGACTAAACTTGAGTTGTGGAAATTGTGCTTCTAATCGTTGCAAATCCATCTCACTCACAGGATTAAAACTACGAGAATAAATAGACAACGGATAGTTCATAGTAAACAATTTCTTTTCAAACTCTTTATCAAAACCATTCATAATAGCCATAGCAACCATTAAGACCATCAATCCAATTGCTACGCCAAAAAATGCTAAAAAAGAAATAACGGTAATAAAAGGTTGCGACTTATCAAAACGTAAATACTTTTTAACAAGGTAAAAACTAAGATTCTTTTGCACCCAAAATCCTTACGCTAAAAGCCCTTTTTTAGGACCACTCTTGCCACAACACTGTTTATATTTCTTACCACTTCCACAAGGACATGGTTCATTGCGAGAGGTCTTTTTTTCTTCATTAGCTTCGTCTTCTTCATTACCAAAAGGACTTTGATGATGCAGTGTTGCATTGGCATTTGCTGCTTCCATCTTACGAATCATTTCCTCCATAGCATGACGCTCTTCTTCCTCTTTATTATCACGAAGCTGAACAATATGCAAGGTTCTAAAACTCTCAAATTTAATCTGTTCTACAAGCTCAATAAAAAGATTATAACTCTCTTTTTTATACTCTGTCAATGGATCTTTTTGATTGTATCCACGAAGACCAATACCTGTTTTTGAGAATGTCCATTTGATATAAATGTGCTCTCCACGCATTATCAATCACTTGAAGATATAAAATACGCTCAATTTCTTTGCGTTGGACATCATCTACTACCGACATTTTCATCTCAAAACTTTCAGTCAGTTTCTCAATAATATGTGCACGCAAAGATTCAAAATCTAAACCTTGCAATGCATGTACATCAAAGTCTTCATTTAATTCATCTTTAAGAAGAGAAACTAAACGCTCTATGTTATAGTCACCCTGAGCAATCCCCTCATAAATTTCTGCTTTAAAAAGGGTATTGGTCACAAATTCAAGACGAATATCTTTGATTTTATTTTCAATATCATATGCTGTACTTAAAAGCTCATTTCTAAAATTATAAATTGTCTTACGCTGTTTATTAGCGACATCATCGTACTCAAGAAGATGCTTACGAGACTCAAAATGAAGTGCTTCAACTTTTTTCTGTGCATTTTCAACGGCACGTGTCACCATTTTTGACTCAATATGTTCACCCTCTTCAATGCCTAATCGCTCCATAATCGCTTTAATACGATCACTTCCAAAAATACGAAGTAAATTGTCTTCAAGGCTTAAATAAAAACGACTCTTACCCACATCACCCTGACGCCCTGAACGACCACGCAATTGATTGTCAATACGTCTGCTCTCATGGCGCTCTGTACCAATAATATACAACCCACCTAACGCTTTAATTTCATCCGTAATTTTAATATCAACACCACGTCCTGCCATATTGGTTGCAATCGTTACGGCTCCTTTGACACCAGCGTCTTTAATAATTTGAGCTTCTTTTTCATGATTTTTCGCATTTAAAACAGAATGAGGAACTTTCTCTTTTTTGAGTAACTCATGCAAAAGTTCACTTTTTTCAATCGATGCAGTTCCCACTAAAACAGGTTGTCCTTTTATATGACACTCTTTAATATCTTTAATTACTGCTTCAAATTTTTCACGCTCTGTTTTATAAATTAAATCATTCATATCTTCTCTGCGCATTGGCACATTGGTCGGAATAGAAATAACTTCTAAATTATAAATTTGTGCAAATTCAGTTGCTTCTGTTTGAGCTGTTCCTGTCATACCCGCTAATTTTTTGTACAGTCTGAAATAGTTTTGGAAAGTAATATCGGCTAATGTTTGAGACTCTTCTTTAATCATTACACCCTCTTTAGCCTCTAAGGCTTGATGCAATCCTTCTGAAAAACGTCTTCCCTCACTCAAACGACCTGTAAATTCATCAACAATAACAATTTCACCCTCACGTACAACATAATCAACGTCAACAGTAAAAAGATAATGTGCCTTAAGTGCTTGGTCAAGATGATGCGATAAAACGGCATTTTCAAGACTATAAAGGTTGTCTACACCAAAAAGTTTTTCAGCATTTCCAATTCCTTCTTCTGTCATTAAAATCGTACGATTTTTTTCATCAACAGTAAAATCACTCTCTTTAACCAATTTTTTCGCCACATTGTCTGCTAGTTTATAGCCATCTAATGTTCGATTCGAAGGTCCTGAAATAATTAAAGGGGTTCTTGCTTCATCAATTAAAATAGAGTCTACTTCATCTACAATAACAAAATGATGGACACGTTGTACCTTCTCATCTAAAGAGTAGCGCATATTATCTCTTAAATAATCAAAACCAAATTCGTTATTTGTTCCATATGTAATATCAGCATCATACTGTTCTTTTCGTTGTGTATCATTTTCTAAATCATTCGTGACGATACCAACACTAAGCCCTAAAAAGTTATAAATACGTGACATGTCACTTGCATCACGCTTAGCAAGGTAGTCATTGACGGTAACAACATGAACACCTTCTCCACTCATAGCATTTAAGACGACTGGCAACGTTGCAACAAGTGTTTTACCCTCACCTGTTTTCATTTCAGCGATATCCCCACCATGCAAGACCAAACCACCAATCATTTGAACATCAAAATGACGCATTCCTGTGGTTCGCTTACTCACCTCTCTTGTGATAGCAAAAACATCATTTAAAACATCATCTAATGATTTATTTCCTGATTGAACTTCTGTTTTTAGACTACTAAAGGCTTCTTTAAGAGCATCGTCACTCAATTTTTCATAGCTCGACTCTAAGGCGTTAATTTTTTTTAACGCGCTGAGAAAGTTCTTTAATAACACGATCATTTTTCGTGCCAAAAATTTTACGAATTAAATTACTCAATATCATGCGATTTCACCTCAATTTTTCTTTGCATTTACATTAATTTCTGATAAAACTTAGGATTTTATCATACTTTTACTATCTATTTGATAAAACTCCATATCTTAATTGCCTTTTATAGGAGTATTTTATGCGAATCCCTCTCATTTTTCTCACGCTCACGTCACTCCTTTTTGCAAAGATTGACCATTTTAAAACAATACAAAGTGATTTTTTACAAACGCTTACCAATGATCAAAATAAAACCATTGTTTATGAAGGAACCTTATATGCAACGGATAATAAAAAAGCGCTTTGGATTTATGAAAAACCTGTGGCAAAAAAAAATCTATTTTAATCACACTCGTGTCTTAATTATAGAACCCGAATTAGAACAAGCGATTATTACAACATTAGAAAATATTCCCAATATCGCACAACTTCTTCAAGAAGCTCAAGAGATAAAACCCAATACCTATGTAACTAAATTTATGGAAACAACGTATACCATTATTGCTACAAAAGAGCGTATTGAAAAAGTGACGTATAAAGATAAGCTGGATAATGCTGTGGAAATTCTTTTTTCAAATCAGACAACCAATCTCTTTTTAGACGAGACCCTTTTTAAGGCAGAAATCCCAAAAGGTTACGATGTCGTACGTGAATAATCTTTACATGTAAAGATAAAAAGTTGACTTTTTTAAATATTTTAGAAAATGCCAACTTTAATAATATTTATACCACTTTTGTCACTCGATGTAAAAATAAATAACCAATCAAATCCTGAGAAAAACGACCCTAATAAAATAGCCAATTTATCTGCATAATGAAATAAATCTGTGTCGTTGTATGCCAAAGTATTCACAAAAAGACTCATGGTAAAACCAATACCTGTTAAAATAGCAACACCATAGAGTTGCGCAAAGTTACTGCCTGAAGGAAGCTTAGCAATGCCTAATTTAATAGCGATATAACTAAAGACAAAAACACCCAACTGTTTCCCTAAAAAGAGCCCACACATAATGCCTAATGATACGTCTGAAAATAGTGCAGAAGCTGATAAATTTCGAAGATCAACCCCAGCATTTACAAAAGCAAAAAGTGGCAGAATAAAAAATGCAACCCAATAATGTAAATCATGTTCTAATTCTTTAACCATAGAAAAACGCTCACCTGTCTGACCAATAGAATACAAAGGAATACTAAAGGCAATTAAGACACCTGCAATAGTCGCATGAACGCCCGATTTAAGAACACTCACCCATAAAACAATTCCAACTAAAATATAAGCTGCTTTTTTGGCGACATTCATTCGATTCATAAGAAAAAGAATTAAAAGGCAACCAGAGCGACACTGATGGAAAGTATAGATAAATCATTTGTATAAAAGAGTGCAATAATAACAATAGCTCCAAGGTCATCAATAATAGCTAATGCCATCAAAAATATTTTTAACGAAGCAGGAACCCTTGTTCCTAAAAGCGAGATAATACCTAATGCAAATGCAATATCCGTTGCCGTTGGAATTGCCCAACCATTCATTGCAAAAGTATCTTTATAATTAAAAGCAATAAAAATAAGAGCGGGCATCACCATTCCACCCAATCCCGCAATCGACGGAAGTGCAATTTGACTTTTAGTAGAAAGTTCTCCCTCTAAAACTTCACGCTTCACTTCAAGACCAATCAGAAAAAAGAAAATGGCCATTAACCCATCATTCACCCACAAGAGCAGTGGTTTTGCAATACCAAACGTCCCAACACTCACTTGCACAGGCGTATGTAAAAATTTTGTATATATTTCAGCTAAAAAACTATTTTGTAAAAAAGTGCACAAATGGTTGCAAGAATAAGAATAATTCCTGCTGAAGATTGCCGTTGAATAAACTCTTTTATCATCTTTTTAAACATCAAAAACCTTTCTTTATAGTAGACTTCTTGCACCATCTTTGATAAAAGCTAACGCAACAAGCCTATTTTTTCATAG
>JAJOKG010000169.1 GCA_021206415.1 Sulfurospirillum sp.
CACTTATTTAGATTTCAAAGATTGAATTTGACATTGTTAAAATGGTAATGAACTTGAAGCAAACTCCCTACTTTGGGTGCTTCTTTCTAACCCCGTTCTCTCAAACGAGGACGAAATTATATATCCATCTTCCTTAAAAGAAGGTTAAAAAATGAAAGAGGCGCCGTGGTTTTGTGTTTATAAGATTTTTGATTAATTTTTTGTTTACTCTCTTTCCATATAATAGAGAACTTAAAATTGCATTCACTCTGATTAATTTGATAGAATGCGTTTCGAGTAAATATATCGTATCAAACATTTAAAAGGAGAATTACATGGGTCTGTATGATCGAAATTACATACACCAACACTCGCATGAGGGTGCCTATGAGCATGCAAAAGGCAGAGAAAGTTCTATTGGGCTTTTCATCAAGCAAACGTATCAGCTCTTTGCAGCTTCTCTACTTGCAGCAAGTGCTGGAGCATACATAGGAATAGGAATGGCAAGCACGGTTGCTTCTTGGTTTTGGGGAATTGTTATTTTAGAGTTTGTCTTTTTATTTGGACTCTACGCAGCAAAACGAAAAGCAGGTCTTAATTTGATTTTACTTTTTGGTTTTACATTTCTAAGCGGCTTAACACTTGCGCCATTGCTCTCAAGTATTCTTGGGCTAAAAGGTGGTGCAAATATTGTGGCAAATGCCTTTATTTTAACTACTGTTGCTTTTGGTGGACTTTCAGTTTTTGCAATGAATACCAAAAAAGATTTTACAACTATGGGTAAAATGCTTTTTATCACGCTTATTGTTGTTGTGGTAGCAGGGTTGATTAATATTTTCTTTCACAGTCCTGTGTTACAGTTAGTCATTGCAAGTGTTAGCTCTATTTTATTTAGTGCCTTCATTCTTTATGATACACAAAATATTATCAGAGGTGCTTATGAGACACCTATTGAAGGTGCCATTGCTCTTTATTTAGACTTTTTAAATCTCTTTGTCTCTTTACTACAAATTCTTGGAATTTTTGGTTCACGCGACGAATAGATTCTTACATGTAAAAAAGGGAGTGCGAGAAAAACTCTCGCACTCCCTTCAAATTACATTAAAAAACGTAAAGATGTGGGCAACAACCTGTTGCTTTCACGTTTAACATGCTGGAACGTTGCCGCTATCACTCGCATAGTTAAATAAGAAATCATACACATGTTGAATATATGAATCTTTTAATGGTTTAGCATTTGGACAAAACTTTTTAATTTCATCATTCAACTTGCCACCATCTTGAATCGCTTTCCACTCTGCTTGCGTATGTTTCTTTGCCATAGTGGCACCATCAAATCCGCAAGGACCTTTAAGCTCTTTAATGAAAAGCTTCTGACCTTTTCCCGCATCAGCAAGAGCTGCTGTGCTTAGGAAACTCATACTCACAATAATTGCACAAAGCAATTTAAAGAATTTTGACACTCTATCTCCTTATGTTAAGATTGATTATAAGAAATACAAGGAAATAAAAATCCTCATATTTCTTTACATGTAAAAGTGGATTAACCTAAAGGCTCATTCACTTTGATGTCACATTTATTTGACGCATCACATTTAATATTCGCATCAAAGTAAAGTACACGACTGACATCGATTTTTGCATCTTTAAGTTTCATTTGTGCTTCCATAGCACGACCACCAGATGCACAATTGATCACAACTACTTTTCCTTTAGGGAGTTTTGCTGCAAACTCTGTAGCACTCATTTTACCCGCTTCAATATTGATGGCACCTTTAATATGACCATTAGTAAATTCTGCTGGGCTTCTTACATCTACAATCGCCACATTAGCAGGTACTGTCCCCGCTACAATGTGTGCTTTATACCACTCTCCATCTACCGTTCCCTCATCAACACCCAACTTTACACCATCTACCATTGCAGCAGTTTTTGGCGCTACGTCTGTTTTGACTTCAGCTTTTGCAGCACCTCTGGTTGTTTGAAGTTTTGCTTCTTTCCATGCAGGAAGACCACCCGCATAAACACTGACTTTTTTATATCCCAACTCTAACAATTTGTTTGCAACAACATGAGATTTATGACACTCATATCCTGCACAAAATGTAATAATTGGTGTGTTTTTATCAATTGGAAATCGACCCATTAATTTAGGAAGATCGTCATCGTTCATAAAAAGTGCACCAGGAATACTCTCCGCCAAATATTTTGCCATTGGGCGTGCATCCATCATCAATGCGCTGTTATTTTTAAACGCACTTTGTGCTACAGGAGTTCCAACTTCTAAATAGCTTTTTGTTTTCCACTCAGGCTCACCTGCTTGGTACAATTTAACATTGGTAAAACCCTTGCTTTTTAAGTGTCCCGCAACAATTGGACTCTTTTCACAATCCCAACCGCCACAAAAAACAATAATCTCTTTATCTTTTGCAACTTTATCAAGCTGACCAATATATTTGTCAATTTGTGTATCAGGAATGTTTAAACTTGATGGAATCGTTCCTCCTAAATATTTTGGATTCGGACGTGCATCAATTAAAAGTGCTTTTGCACCACTACGTGTGCCATTGCCAATAGCAACTTTAACATACGCATAGTCAACGTCTTGAAGTTTAAATTTCTCCATTAAGCCCTTCACATGTGCTGTAGGAGCATTCAATACTTTTGCACTTGGTGTTGCACCTACCTCAGGTTGAGTGGTTGTACATCCACTCAAAAGCAAACCTGCCACAACGATACTTGCCCCAAAAATTCGTAACTTCATTTTCTCTCCTTTAAAAAAATTTGCATTTCATACATTAATGATGTTCTCTAAAGTCACTGACTGAGAGAATACTATCAAACAGTTTGTAGACGATCACAATCACACCTAAAGAACCAACCACAATCAATATCTCACCTAAATGAGGAGCTACATAATTAAATGATTTTTCCAATGTGTAAAAATCATATTTTTCATAACCCAACCCAAAACGATTTGACATTGGATTGGCATTGCCACCATAGACGAAAATATAACGTCCAACAAAACCACCTATAACGACACACACGGATGCCAAGCAGAGTATAAAGTGATTTACCTGGCTTGAAAATAAAGAAAAACGGTAACGCCAATGTCAATAAGATATAACCTCCAAAGTAAATAGGTTTAAATGGGCCGAAAAGAATTAAAAAAAGACCAATCTTTATCAACTGTCATATAACCAAAAACTTCATAAAGCGCTAAGATGGATACAAAAAACAACATCGCTTTTCTAATTAAATCCATTAATTCATTATATTCTTCTTTATTTTTGTGGACTAAGTAACTGTAAATACCCATTACGCCCAAAGAAGAAACAAATGCTGAAATAATGAAATAAAACGTCAAAAATGGAAACTCTGTCCAGAGATGACGTGCGGTATTCATAGAAAATAGCTTCGCTTGAATATAATACTCCACTAAATCCACGCCAATGCTTAAAACCAAAATAGGTAAAGCCAAACGTTTTGCCCACTCTCTTTTATTCGTCAAAAGTAAGTAAATTTCAAACAGAACAAAAGGGATATACGTACAATAAAGCGGTAACATTAACCACATACCAGCGCTTATATTTGGTGTCAAAACCATCCACAGCATATTGAGCATATTCAAATCCGTTGCGATGGTAAAGAGTCCTGCAAATACCATAGACAAACCAACTGCCATAAATCCAGCCGCTGCTTTAGCGATCACATGAAAACCCATTAACTCAGCTAATGCAACGATAAAAATAACACCACTACCTGTATAAATCATATACATATAATTTACGATAAACAGTGTCCATGGAATATTACGATTAACCTCACCGACATCGCCAAATACTGCTAAACGCATTGCTTCTTTGAGCGCAGGGTCCGTTGGATTAAGACCTGAAGCATGAGCATTAGCGGCTGCACTAAAATACCTCACATCAAAAATCTCATAAATACCCACCATTGCCAATGCCATAAAAAAATAGCCAAGAAGCATCGTTTTATTAAATAAAAGCCCAAAAATAGAAATCTTGTTAATTTCAAGACCCGCAAATGTTATTTTTTCCATTCTTTACTCCTTCTATTTTTCGCTTCTTCATAAAGGGGTTTAATATCTTCCCATGTATGAATAATCGTATCATGCGATACACTCTGTTTTGCATAGGCTTCATCATCAGGCAAGATGTAAAAAAGCTTTGGTAAGGTATTGGTATACTCTTTTTGAAAGAAAAAGCGTTTTGTTTTTAGTAATTTCACCAAATCACTGTTTTCATCATCCAAATCACCAAAGAGTCTTACTTTTGTTGGACACGTTGCTTGACAGGCTGTTGTACCACCCGCTTCCAATGAACGATGATCACAAAATGTACATTTATCAACAGCGACCATGGTGTCATCCACAAAACGTGCATCATAAGGACATGCTTCCATACAGCCTTTACATAGAATACATTTATGTGGGTCTACTTTGACAATGCCACCCTCTGCAAAATGACTTGCATTGGTTGGACATACGCTCACACAAGGTGCATCAATACAATGATTACATTGTGAAGGATAAAGATTTGCAAAAGGCTTTCCAAAAATTGTGCCTTCTACAACACCAACCCAAATACGTTGTTTATCAGCACCTAATTGCACGCCGTTTTCTTCTTTACACGCTACTTCACACGCTTTACAGTTAATACAATTTTGATAATCTAATGCCATTGCGTAATTCATTTTTAAACCCTCCTCAGCGTTACAAGCGTGTCATGCATATTTGCACAACCGTGTACCGGCTCTATCGTATCTTCAATAATCTCATTGTCACTCGCACCATTGCGATGTGCAAAGGTCATACCTTCTGATTTTGCACCAAAGCCATGAATATAAAATACCGTTTGTGGCACAATTTTTGGTGTTGGATAGGCTTTAATACGTACTTGACCAACCCTACTCGTTACTTCAATCGTATCTCCAAATTCAATACCCAATTTTTCAGCTTCTTTATCATTAATCCACAAATAATTTTCATGCATTAATTCTAAAAGCATAATGTTATTGACGGTTGAACTTTGTGTAAATTGAGCATGACGTCCTGTCACGAACTTAAATTTTCCCTCAGGAACTTTGACATAATCCTCATCTCTCCATGCTGGCATAGGATCAACTTTTCTTGCAACCATACTGGCAAGATAACACTCTACTTTTTTATTGGGAGTATTAAATGAACGTTTTTAACTCTGCAATATCTCCTGGATTCACACATAAATCGTGCAAAAATGCCTCTGAATCATACTCTTCTTCTAACTTAAGCACAGAATAAAATCGCTTATCTTTTGGATAATACTCATACGTATTGTTATCTATCTTTTTAAAATATGAGAGCATATTAGGATAGAAAACACCTTTTTCACGTAAAATTTTCCACGCTTCTTCACCGTATTTGCTCACAAACATATGATGATTCGTCTCTTCTTGAGAGTGCATAAAAGGCTCTGCTAAATCAAAACCACCATCCTCAAAAACGCTCTCTTCATCTTCATCTTCAATAGCTTCTTGCACATCTTCATCATGTTTTTTCGTAATTTCCCATAATGGCTTTGTCAACTTTTGAGCTAACTCACGCATAATGTCATTCACAGGCTTTGTCTCATACATAGGCTCAATCGCTTTTTCACGCAAAATAATGGCAGGTTCAACTCCCCGCAAACGATTGAACAGGATCTTCACGCTCAAGATACGTACACTCAGGTAAAATAACATCTGCTAACATCGCCGTATCACTTGGCATTGTGTCGATCACCACCACCAAATCCATCTTCTCAAACATTTGACGTGTTTTTGCAGAGTTAGGAACGGAAAGCATTGGATTTTGTTTGTACACAAACATACCTCGAATTGGATAAGGTGTTTTGCCTTCTGCTACCATGTTTCTCCAACCTACCCATGAACCTGTTGCACCCACAACGGCTGCTACATTTTTATCAATACGAGGCTGTGAATTGGCATACATCGGAGCATTGACAGCATGATCACCTAAAGGTAGTTTTTTACCAAAAACGATACCACCTTTAACATCAATTCCACCACCAAGCGCAGTAAAAAGTGCCATGGCACGTCTTAATTGAAAATCATTGCTAGACCATGTGGTACGTCTACCTTGATAATAGACTGATTGTGGAGCGTGCGCCATAAAATCATGTGCCACTTTACGAATCTCTGCGGCGGGAATACCTGTAATTTTTTCTGCCCATTCAGGGGTGTAACCGCTCTCTAAAATATGTTTTTCATATTTGTCAAAATCAACAAAGTTTTTAGCAACATAGGTTCGATTGTAAATTTTAGTACTAATGGCAACATAAGTTAACGCTAAAACAAATGCTAAGTCTGTACCAGGACGAATCGGCAAATAGGTATCTGCATGCATTGCAGTATTGGTGTAACGAGGATCAACGACAACGAGCTTCATTCCTCGACCACGGGTACGCTTAAACATATCCATCGTATCAGGTGTTAAAATCGCTTCTGCACGATTGGCTCCTGCCATAATGACATATTTGGCATTTTCCATGTCGGCTAAACCATATCCACCAATGGTTAACGTATAACCTGAGACAGCCGTTTGTAAACAAATCGTTGAGTGATTGAGAAAATTTGAAGATCCAAATTTATCAGCCATAAAGGTTTTAAATGTATGCTCAGCTAAACCTTCGCCCGCACAATAACCAATACAGGAGCGATTGTCTTTCTCTTCATCAAGAATTTTGACCATCTTCTCTTGAATATACGTATACGCTTCATCCCATGTCGCACGGCGATACTTTCCATCACCTCTCTCCCCTGCTCGAATTAGAGGGTATTTTAGACGATCTGGATCATAGAGAGCATGAATACCTGCTGCGCCTCTTGCACACAACATATTGCGTGATTTTGGGAAATAGGGATTGGGTTCAAGTTTTGTCACAATGCCATTTTTAACGTACGCAACCGCTGCACACTTATTAACACACATTTCACAGATAGTTGGAACTTTCTTCACAAGCAAATTTTCAGTTTTTTCTTCTGACTTTGCCATAATAGATGTACCACTTAATGCTGTTCCACCAACAACACTTAACGCGACACTTCCTTGAAGAAACCTCCTTCGTGAGATCTCTACTTTCATTGCATCTCCTTATTAAGCTTTGTACTTCAAAAACCTATTTGTAAGTACATCTTATACGTTCTATTGTAAGCGTAAAATCTTAGAAAGAACTTACAAAAGGTAAAAAAAATGAACAAAAGGAAAGTTATATTAACTAAATAGCCAATTTATGGGGATTTTGCTCTAAATTTTTTCGGTTTTTTTTCGTCATTTTTTTGCCAAAAAGGTTTAATATTTTTAACCTTTTTGCAAAATATTTTTATCATAAACGCCAAAAAAATAAATTATGGTCAATTTTTTTATTTAAGTTTAATAAGAGAAATTGCAAAGTTGTATAAGTATTAATTATACTATTTGATTAAGTTTAGACTCTCCCCAGACAAAAAGCACTTCAAACTCAAGATACGTATGCGGATAATTTTGAATAAGGGCTTTTGTTTGGGCTACACTCAAACGTTTTTCACCACCACTAACACCACTTTTTTTAATGTAGCGAAATTTTGAAAGATTATCTTCAAAATAGAGCCGAAATGTTTTAATTTCTACTTTACATGTAAAGAGTGTCTCAAAAAGTAAAGTAAGTGCTTGAGCATTCGGAAGAAACCGTTTTAGACCACTCATCTCATAGATAGTTTCAAAGGTTTTATCAGTAAAAATGGCAAACGCCCCTTCTTTACATGTAAAAGCAATTTTGTGAATCAAGGACTCAATGTCATTCGCCCATTGTAATGCAGAAGAGGAGATAATCAAATCGTAATTTTTTTCAAACAATGCCTGCGATTCAAAACGTTCACAGACAACCTTGACATTTTCACGTTTAGGATGCAATTCACACATTTTTACAGCACTATCTACGCCAAGAAAATGCTCAAATGACCATGAAATCTGTTTAAAAACTGCTCCACTCCCACACCCTAAATCTAAAATATTCTGAGGCTGTGAATCAATATGTGAAACCAAATAATTGGCTATTTCTTGCTGTAAAGCAGTGTATGCATTATAACTGTGTGCATTTTTGGAAAATTCTTTGATATGGTTTGCCATCATTTTAAAAAGGTATCCGCTTATTTTTACTCAAATTGTACTTTTTTATCACTAAAAAAAGAGCCTTTTAGAGCAGAATCTAAAGAAAGAAAAAAAGGAGTTAAAAAGTGCTTTAACGATTTTTTAACAGCTTTTAGGTATAATCCTTAG
>JAJOKG010000132.1 GCA_021206415.1 Sulfurospirillum sp.
TTTCGTTTTTGTTTTTGGAGTTTCTCTTTTTGGTGTTTTTAGGTGTTGATGTCGTGGCTTTTTTTGGTGTTGCGGTTTTTGGGTACTTTGATTTCATCTTTGAGCATGAATTACCTTGCTTTTTTATAGGAGTGTTCTTAAAGAACTTTCTGTTGGCGCATTATAGCAGGTCATTTGATTTTTACATGTAAAGAGGTTTCTCATCATTTTCAAACCTTTCTCACGCTATACTTTTTAAATCATATTTTTGACAAAAGGTTATGAATGATATCAAAATTGGTCAATTTATTTAAAGTTAAAGAAGATGAAACGCTCAATTATATGGATCCTGACAAGCTGATAAAACCTAAAAGAGAATCGCTGTATGACCCGCTGAGTGAAAAAGATGAAGATGCCTTTTTCAAAGAGCTTGAAGCTGAGAAAATGGAACATTTTGAAGAGGTAAAACAGACAAAGCCTCAAAGTACTTCTCGCAATTCTACCTTAAAGAAAATGGCACAATGCATGAAGGAGCGGGAGTGGAATCCTAAACGAAATCCTAAGCCTTTTATCGTGCTTTTTTTTGATTGTTGTGTGTACCTTTTTTTATTTCTATGGCCTTGCATGAAACGCCTAATCCTCTGATTGGAAAATGGCAACCGCAAAAAAAGAGCAATATTTTTATTCCCACAGGCGATGTTGAATTTCAAAAAGAGAAGATTTTAGCCAATGGGGTGAGTACGCCCATTGAATATACAATTGAAAACACCTATATTGAGGTGGTCGATCTTCAAACCAAAACGCGCATTCGATTTGATCTGAAAGATGAAAAAACCATTGAGCTGAATTTATTAGGGGTTAAAACAACGTATAAAAAAGTGCACTAAACCATAAAAAGAGGCTATTTGGCTTCTTCTTTTGGTTTTAAATTTTTAGCAGGTTTGGCAATAATTTCAATATAACACTCTCCCCATTTTTCAGCATGTGCTTGATCAATAGCTTCAATTAAGTCTTGTACCAAAACCTCTTGAGCCGTTGCTTCATTACGTCCAATTCGACACTCAAAAATCCAAAACGGTGAACCCTCTGGGAGTTTTTTATTGCGTTCACGTTTGAGGTATTTTCGTATTTCATGTTTGAGTGCGTCGATGACTCTGTCACTGTTTTTATTCTCTTGTTCGAGTGGAAATATCTTTTTCAAAGTAAGCCTCTTTATTTTTTTGTGAATTGTAGTCTATTTTGCCTTTGATTTTAACGTATTCCTTCTTTACATGTAAAAATAAAGAACCAATCAAAATCTGTTGATAAAAAACCGCAAAGTGTCTTTTTGAATGTTATAATAAATCATCTTGATGCAAAGGTAACTAAGGTGAGTGCAGAAATTTTAGTACCCGAGAAAGCGACGATTTTTATCGTCGATGATACCCCCGAAAATTTAACACTGGTTTCAACTCTTTTGAAACCATTTTATCGTGTTAAAGTTGCTACTTCAGGTGAAAAAGCGCTTCTCTATTTTGCGCAACATGAAGCGGTGCCAGATTTGATTTTACTTGATATTGTCATGCCAGGACTTTCAGGTTTTGATGTGATTGTTGAGCTTAAAAAAAAATTCAAGATGCGAGATATTCCTGTCATTTTTCTTACGGCGATGAGTCGTGTGGAAGATGAAAAAAAAGGGCTGGAATTAGGCGCTGTGGATTATATTACCAAACCTATTTCTCCTCCTGTGCTTTTAGCACGTATTAAAACACACTTGCAAAACAAAGTCATTGCCGATTTTTTACGTGATAAAAATGAATACCTTGAAGCTGAAATTACCAAACGAACACAAGAAATTTCAGCGATTCAGTATGTCACTATCTTTGCGCTGACTTCTTTAGCTGAAACAAGAGATTCTGATACGGGTAATCACATTAGACGAACGCAACACTATGTTAAAGTTCTAGCAAAAAAAACTCCAAACACACCCTCATTTTTCACCTTATTTAAGCGATACCATGATTGAAACACTCTTTAAGTCAGCCCCTTTACATGACATTGGAAAAGTAGGTATTCCTGATTCAATTTTGTTGAAACCTGCTAAATTAACTCCTGAAGAGTTTGAAATTATGAAGAGTCATACAACGCTTGGAAAAAAAGCGATTGAACATGCAGAAGAGCAGTTAGGGATGAGTGTAGCATTTTTAGATGTTGCGAAAGAGATTGCCTATTCTCACCATGAAAAGTGGGATGGAAGCGGTTATCCTTTGGGGTTAAAGGGTAATGAAATACCCATTTGTGGCAGGTTGATGGCGGTTGCGGATGTGTATGATGCTTTGATTGCTAAACGGGTCTATAAAGAGAGTTTTAGCCATGAAAAGGCGGTAGGAATCATTTTAGAAGGAAGAGGAAAGCACTTTGATCCTGATGTAGTTGATGCCTTTGAAGCACTCAAAGAGACATTCCACGAGATAGCAATTCGTTTTTCAGATGATTAAAACGCTTACGTTCAAGGATGCATCATGAAATGGCTATGGATAATGATTTTTTTTCCATTTTTGCTTTTAGCACAGGAAGGTTTAGTTCTTAGCAGTGAAGAAAAAGCATGGTTAGATGCTCAAAAAGAGATCACCATTGGGGCGATGGACGATTGGGCACCTATCAATTTTGTGGATTATCATGGGAGGGCTTCGGGGATTGGTGCTGAGATTGTTGTTGAGCTCAATAAACTTTTAGAAGGCAAACTTAAAATCGTCTCTGATAATTGGAAAAGTGTGTACGAACAAGCCAAAGAGGGGAAAATAGATGCCATTATGGACATTACGGATAAACCTGAACGCCAAGAATTTTTTTTATTTTACTAGGGCGTATTTGCATATTCCTCATGTGATTGTTTCACATAAAGATGGCGCTTCCTTTGGTTCATTGGATGCCTTGTATGGTAAAACCGTAGCCTTAGAAAAAAATGTTGGAACGATTCAAGATTTACGTACCCATTTTCCGGGTATTGCAGTCAAAACTTACGATAATACATCTATGGCGTTGCATGCGCTGGCTATGAAAGAAGTGGATGCGTATGTGGGAAATCGTGCGGTTGTCACCTATAAAATTGAACAAGAGTTTTTTAAACAGTTTAAAAATCGATGCCTTAGATTTAACCCGCAAAAGTATTCCTCTTTCTTTGGGTGTTACTAAAACAAATCCGGTGTTATTCTCTATTTTACAAAAGAGTATAGAGGCCATTCCACGACAGAAATGGGTTGAGATTTTCTCCAAATGGTCTAATGAAAAACCTTTAAGTTTAGACTTGAGTGCTGAGGAGAGAGCGTATTTGAAAACAAAAAAAGCGCTTTATTTTGTATCGAGGAAGGAATCGTGGAAGCCGTTTTTATTTTGGGATAAAAATGAGCAAATGAAAGGTCTAGAGTATGATTTTATTAAACTTTTAGAGTCCTACCTCTCGTTGCCTATTTATGTGACACATCTTCCTTGGAGTGAGGCTCTTAAAGAAGCAAGAACGCACAATTTTGATGGCATTATCTCCGCATCGCCAACACCTGAGCGTTTAAATGATTTATCCTTTTCAAATGCTTATTATATTTCGCCTTTAGCGATTTTGACACGACGTGAAAATGTAAGCGATGTCAATCGTAATTTTGAGAATAAGCGAATTGCTTTGATTGAGGGAAGTGCATTTGTGTTACATATTAAAGAGCATTTTCCAAAAGCGAAGATTGTGTATACAAAAAAAGATACGCATGGACTTGCCATGATGGTTTTAAATAAAGAAGTGGATGCTGCTATTGATAATTTACTCCCTTTTGCATCTATTTTGAAAGAAAAATATTTTGATAATAAACTCGAAATTGCATACTCTCTCTATTCTGAAACGCTGAGTAGTTTTCAGTATGGTTTGCGTAATGATGAACCTTTACTGCTTAGTATTATTAATAAAGCTATTGATGCGTATAGCATGGATGAAAGAAAAAGCATTAAAGAGCGCTGGGAAGGGGAAGATGAACATACCTCTCTTCTCACACACGATGTACGAAAACCTTTGGTGACGCTAACACAAGAAGAGAAACAATGGATACAAAAACATCCTATTATGAGTGTTTCTAACGAACCTGATTTTCCTCCATTTGATTTTATGAAAGAGGGAAAAGCCATTGGGCTTGGTGTGGATTATATAAATCTTGTTGCACAAAAAGTAGGTTTACATGTAAACTATGTTCAAGCGACGTGGGAGGATTTACTTAAACGGTTTGAAGCAGGAAATGTGGATGTTTTACAAAGTGTTTACTTGACTAAAAAACGCCAAAAGTATGCTTTTTTTACCACGCCATTTTTTACAAATTATCCTGCCATGGCGGTTCGTAAGGGAAGTGCCATCACAACATTAGAGGATCTTAAAGGGAAAAAGGTTGCTTTAATGCGTGGATATGGGACGAGTGAAAAACTACTAAGAGATATTCCTGAAATTAAGCCCATTATGTGTTCTAATGTTTATGAAGCCTTACATTTGGTTAGTTTTGGTGAAGCTGATGTTGCTTTTGATAGTGTGGGAACGATGAGTTATGCGATTATGGAGCAGATGTTCACCAATCTTACCATTCGTAAAGTCGATGTAAGCGATAAAGAGCTCTCAAGCGATGTTCATTTTGCGGTCAAAAAAAGAGAATGCTATTTTATATAGTATCCTTCAAAAAGGGTTAGATGCCATTACGCCTGAGGAGCATATTTTACTTCGCAGTAAGTGGGTGTTCAACACCGATACGTATTTTTCAGGAACGCAAAAGCCTTCTTTTGAATTAAGCGAAGAAGAACAACAATGGCTCAAAGAACACCCTGTGATTCGTTTTACAGGAGATCCTCGTTACTTACCCTATGAAGCGTTTGATAAAGAGTCAAAATACATAGGTATTGTTGCAGAGTTGCTTCAGAGTGTGGAGGAGAAATTAGGTATTTATGTAGAAAAAAATTCCAAGTTTAACATGGCAAGATGCGCTTCTTAAAGCAAAAAAATAAAGAGGTAGATATTATCTGGCGTATGAAAACGATACGATATTAAGCGCTACACATCTTTCGACAAAATCTTATGTCAGCAGTCCTTTGGTTATTGTGACACGTAAAGATAAACACAAATATTTTCTCAATTCTCTCCTAGACCTTGAAAATCAAAAAAATTGCCATTATTAAAGATTACAGTTATATTCATGCGTTAAAAGCGACGTATCCAAAGTTGCATTATGTTGAAGTAGACAATGCGAAAAAAGGGTTTGAAGGTGTTGCTTCTGGCGAATATGATGCCATGGTTGTTTCATTAAGGCTAGCAACCTATGCCTTGCATACGATGGGGTTACATAATTTGCATGTTATTGGAAAAACCGATATGAGCATGCATTTAGCGTTTAATGTCAAAAAAGAGTGGGCGCCGTTGGTGGGTATTTTAAACAAAGCTATTACCGCCATGCCTCCTGAGGAGCTTCAGCAAATCCTCAAACGCTGGGGCCCTGAAGATATTGATACCCCTTTTGATATGACGCTTTTTTTTAGAAGTCGTTTCTTTTGCGCTCTTAGCGCTTATAGCCCTTTTTTATTGGAACTATTTACTTAAACGTCAAGTAGCGAGCAAAACGGCGGAACTCTCTTCTTTGCTTAAATCCTTTGATGCCCATGTCATTGCTTCAAAAACTGATTTAAATGGTGTCATTACCTATGTTTCGGATGCATTTTGTCAGATTAGCGGTTATAAGCGTGAAGAGCTGATGGGTAAAAATCATCGCATCAGCAGACACCCAGATAATGATGCGAAAATTTATGAAGAGATGTGGGCAGTTATTACCCATGGAGGAGCGTGGAAAGGGCGTATGAAAAATAAGACAAAAGAGGGTGGATATTATTGGGTCGATAGTGTTATTGAACAAGACTTTGATGCCTTTGGTACACTCATTGGTTACGCTGCTATTCGCCATGATGTGACTGCACATGTTGAATTAGAGGCTTTGAGCGAAAAATTAGAAATCCTTGTTGCAGAGCGAACACAAGATTTAGCCTTTTTAAATAAAGAACAACAAGCTATTTTTGATTCAACCAGTGTGGGTATTGTGCTTTTAAAAGAGCGGTTAATTGTGCAATGCAATAAGCGCATTGATGAAATGTTAGGGTATCAAGCAGGAGAACAACTGCACCAAAGTACGGATATATGGTATCTTGAAGTACCTGATTTAGAGGCTCTTTATGAAAAAGTTTGGAGTGGCGAGGTGATACGATTTGAACACCTTTTACTTCGTAAAGATAAAACACTGTTTTGGGCAAGGCTATCGGGTCGGGCGATTGATTATTTGGATAGAGAAAAGGGTGTGGTCGTTGTTGTTGAGGATATTAGTACAGAAAAAGAGGCATTGGAGGTGATTCAAAAAGCAAAATCGCTTGCTGAAGAGGCCACGCAAGTAAAAAGTGCCTTTTTAGCCAATATGAGCCATGAAATTCGTACCCCAATGAACGCAATTATTGGAATGGCGCATTTGGCATTGCAAACGGAACTTTCTTCTCAACAGAGGAATTATCTCAGTAAAATCGACAACGCTTCTAAACATCTTTTGGGCATTATTAACGATATATTGGATTTTTCAAAAATAGAAGCAGGAAAAATGAGTTTTGAGTCGATTGATTTTTACCTTGAAGATGTGATGGAACATTTAGCAGACCTCTCTGTGATGAAAAGCGCAAGAAAAAGGGTTGGAACTTCTTTTTGACATTGATGCTACGATTCCAACAGCCTTAAAAGGCGATCCATTGCGTTTGGGACAAATTTTAATTAATTTAGTGAACAATGCCATTAAATTCACTTCCAAAGGTGAAATAACGCTTTTGGTGAAGTTGCTTGAACATCAAAACCAGAAAGTTCATCTTTTATTTGAAGTACATGATACAGGAATAGGCATTGATGAGGCACAGCAGGCAAAATTGTTTGAAGCCTTCTCTCAGGCTGATCTCTCTACAACACGGGAGTTTGGAGGCTCAGGATTAGGACTTGCCATTTGTAAACATTTGGTTGAAATGATGCATGGAAAGATCTGGGTTAGAAGTACGATAGGTGAGGGGAGTACGTTTTCATTTAGTGTTGAATTTGAAATACAAGAAGCACAACAAAAGCCGTATTTTAATGAAGAAGATGTGAAAAATTTGCGTATTTTAATTGTGGATGATAATGCAAGTGCTAGAGAAATTTTGGAGAATATTTTGCGTTCTTTTCATTTCAATGTTGAAAGCGTTGGTGATGGGTTTTGTGCTATTTCTCTTTTACGTAAGGCACAAAAAGAGCCTCAACCCTATAATTTGGTTTTAATTGATTGGATGATGCCTCACTTAAATGGAATTGATACCATTAAAAAAATTCGCGAGGAGATTGTAAGTGAGCAGCCTTTGATGTTTATTATGATTACGGCATACAGTAAGGAGGAACTTCAAAAAGAGCTTGAAGAACTTTTTGTGGATGGTATTTTAATTAAGCCTATTAGCCCTTCTGCCCTTTTAAATGCAATTTTAAATGTTTTAGGAAAAGAGGTCATGCGCCTTTCTCGCAAGGAAGATAAAAAAACACTGTATGAAGAAGCCATCCAATCACTCAAAGGTGCTGAAATTTTATTGGTAGAAGATAACAGTGTTAATCAAGAGATTGCAAGAGAAATTTTAGAAAAAGAGGGAATGGTTGTTAGTGTTGCCAATCATGGAAAAGAAGCATTAGAATGGGTAGAAAAACAGACGTTTGATGGAGTTTTAATGGATTGTCAAATGCCTGTTATGGATGGTTTTGAAGCAACACGACGTATCAGAGAAGAAGGATATACGCTACCCATTCTTGCGATGACAGCTAATGCTATGGAGGGAGATAAAGAGCGTTGTTTAGCGTGTGGTATGAATGATCACATCAGTAAACCTATTGATATGGCAAAACTTTTTGTCACAATGGCAAAATGGATTATTCCGTCTCATCCACTCAAAAAAGAGGCTCGTTTGCTTCAAAACAATGAGACCTTAGATGAAGGCATTTTTGATGTGGAAGGACTTGATGTCAAAAAAGCACTTTTACATGTAAATAATAATAGGGCTTTGCTTCAAAAATTATGGCATCGTTTTGAGCAAACACAGGCTAAAAGTATAGAACGTATCAAAAAAGCTTTGGAAGAAAATCAGCGTGATACTGCCATACGAGAGGCACACACGCTTAAAGGTTTAGCTGGCAATATTGGTGCAACAAAGCTCTTTACGTCCGCTCAAGCGTTAGAAAGTGCTTTAA
>JAJOKG010000079.1 GCA_021206415.1 Sulfurospirillum sp.
GATCAAAATACATTGCGTCTTAATGAAGCAGAAGAACAGCATTTTAAAAATATCACCGAACTAACGCTTAAACTTAATGAACTCCAAAAAGAAAACGTCCTTCTTGCACAAAAAGCAAACAGTGAAAGCAATACCCTCAAGTCGGAAATTCAAATACAAAAAGCAAAACAGGCTGAAGAGGAAGCCAAAACACAAAAAGCTATTCAATTAGCAAGAGAAGAAGAACAAGCCAAGTTTATTCCTTATGAAAAAAAACATAGCAGAGCTTAAAAAAACAGATTGTAGACCTCAATGAAACATTGCGTACTCAAAGCGAAAAAGAAAAAACCCTTCTTGAGAGCAAAGAAAATGAGATGAATCGTAAGGCACAATTGATAGAACAATACACACAAAAGCTCAAAGAAGCAGAAGAAAAGCAACACAACGAGATTCAAAAACACGCACAAACCAAAGAGCAATTTAAACGTGAACAAGAACAAATACTCGCGCAACATCAAGAAGAACTTCGTGTAAAAGATGAAGAAATGCTCAAAAAAAATTGCGCTTGAACAAGAAAAAACAAAACAGGTTTCAGCAGAACTCTCCAGTGCTAAAAAGCATATAGATGCACTCATTTTAGAAGGGCAAAAAGATTTTGAAAAATTTAAGAGTTATTTGGAAGATGAAAAAAAGCGCTATGAGACATTAAACTTAGGTACACAAGAACAAGAAAAAGTAGCTCAAAAGAAAATTCAACAACTAGAGATATCTCTGAAAGAAGCAGCAACAGCATTAAATCAAAAAGAAGCCGAAGCCAAAGCACTTAATGAAGAAATTTCTAAACTGCAAATGCTCACGAAAAACATCGATCAAGAAGTGCAAAAGAGGGTAGACGAAATCAATAAAACCCACAATAAAAACTACCGCATTTTTAATGAAAAGATTGCGAATTTTGACCGCTATAAACAAGAGTTACTTGAACAGCTTGATCAGCAACTCAGTGAATACAAAGCGACAGCAAAAGAGAATTATGATCGTATGGAACACCAAACCAAAGAGCTAACACAAGCCAATCATGCACTCAGTCTGCAAACAACCACGCAAGAGCAAGAACTCAAAACCCTAGGAGCACAAACTTGCAATGCTTGGGGAACAAAATGAAAAAAATCAACGCACCGATATGACAAAACTAAAAGAAGCTCATGAAGCGCTTATAACATTAAAAGAAAACCTCAAACAAAAAGAGAGTCTCATCGAATCTTTACATGTAAAGATGCAAGAACGTGAAAATAATGCAACAAAAAGCTACACACACGAGCTTGAAACACTTAAAAACAAACTGGCAATCAGTGAAAAAAATCGTATGGATTATGAAGCAAAAGTGTTAGCACTTCAAGAGGAATTCAAACAAAAAGAGAACACCTTTAACACTTTACATGTAAAACTCAAAGAAGAGTTAAAACAAAAAGAGATGGCATATTTAGATGCACTCAAAAACAAAGAAAATGATGGCTCGAAATCTACTCGTGTTACAGAAGCTAAACCATCAAGTGTTGAAAAGCTTCGCTATGTTGATCAAATCAGCTGTGCAGATATGGGAACAGGAGTGAATGCACTTTCTGTCACATGTAAAAATAATGTTCAAGCTTTCTTAGCAAAATACGACCGTTCATATTTTTTTGAAATAACACCCATTGTTGATAATGGAGGCTTCGCTTCATTACAGATGATAAAAGCAAAAAAAGTAGGCATTGAAGAGAGTGAAATTGATCGTATTAGCACTCTTGCAAATATTGGGCTTGGCAAAGCCAGAGCCAAAGCAGGTGGAGAGTTGGTTGAGAATTACTTAGGCGAAGGGGCAAAAATAAGCTATGCTCTTTCAAATATTGAACAAGCTAAGGCACGGGGCTTTCAAATTAAGGTGTATCGCTAGATGCTCAATCTATTTCAGTTAAAAGAGGGGTATCGCTATAACAGCGATTCTCTTTTACTTTATGATTTTATTAGCAGCTTTAATCCCAAAGGAACCCTCTTGGACGTAGGGTGCGGATGTGGAATTTTAGGACTTTTACTTAAACGCGACTTTCCTTCTTTACAGGTAAGTCTTTTAGACATTCAAGCAAAAAATTGTGAAATCGCACACGCCAATGCCATAGCCAATCATTTAAGTATTGATGCGTTTACATGTAAAGATTTTTTAAACGTAACATTTGAAAACAAGTTTGACTCTATTATCTCCAATCCTCCTTTTTACCACAAAGGAGGTGTTAAGAGCGAAAAGGATACACTCAGCCTTAGTCGTCACAGCAGCGCACTTCCTTTTGAATCTTTCGCAAAAAAAGTGAGTAAAACACTCTGTAATCGTGGTTATTTTTGTTTTTGTTACGATGCCAAACAGCTTGATAGCCTAATGCATGCATTGATTCAACACAAACTCAATGTTGAAGATGTTTGTTTCGTTTATCCTAAAGAGGAAAAAGAAGCATCATTGGTACTCATACGTGCTCGTAAAAATTCTAAATCACTCTGTAAAATTCACGCTCCTTTGTTTATTTATAAAAATGATACGTTTAGTGAACGAATCAAAGCGATTTTTGAAAAATCACAAACAAAGAGTCTTGAATGGATGGATTAATGTATCAAGAGGGTTTTCCTTATGCCTTTAATCCCAAAGCATGTCAAACCTGTGCTGGGAAATGTTGCATTGGAGAGAGTGGGTATATTTGGGTGAGCCACGAAGAGATAGAAGCTATTGCTAAAAAACTTTTGTTAACAAAAGAAAACTTTATCAATAACTATTTACTAAAAATTCGCTATCGTTTCACGATTAAAGAGATACCGTACGAAGGTGGATATGGTTGCATTTTTTTTAATAGAGAAAAAAAGATGTGTTCCATCTATGACGTACGCCCATCTCAGTGCCGAACGTTCCCTTTTTGGGAGTATTTTAAAGAAAACATTGATGAGGTAGTTACAGAATGTCCCGGTATTATTCGCTTATAGTTATTCTTTTTTTTAGTGGCAGGGTGTAGCACAAAAGAGGTGGTTGTGCTTAATGAAACCACTAAAAAAGTGTTTGAAGAAGAAGACAATCTTATTTTACAAGCCTTGCATTATCAGCAAAACGGTGATTATGTCAATGCTCGCAAAATTTATCATAATCTCTATGAAAAAAGCCAAAAGAAGGTTTATTTAACAGAAGATGCTGGCTTAGCTTTTGTTTTAGGTGACCCCGATGCTCCTGCACTGATTGCAGAGGGGCTTCAAAAATACCCTGATGAAAAAAACTTTAACCGTCTTTTAGTAGGACAACTGGTCAAAGAGAGACGTTATGAAGAGGCAGAAAAAGAGATACTCAAACTCATTGCTTATGATAAAAGTATTCAGCATTTAAGTATTGCAGGTAATTTATACTTACAAATGAAAGCCTATGATTTAGCCCTTAAATATTTTGAAAGTGCTTATAAACAAGAACAATCTGAAGACCTTTTAATGAATATTGTTGAATTACAATACCGCTTTTTAGATAAAAAAGATGACGCCATAGCTCTCCTAGAAACCTATGCCAATATGGAAGGCTGTGGAAATAAAACCTGTTTTAAACTTGTTGAAATTTATGGCAGAGAACGCAATGTCAAAGGATTAGTCTCAACTTACAAAAAGCTCTACAAAGAGCATCAAAGTGAGGAGTTGTCTAAAAAGATTGTTGAACTCATGCTTTATGTTAAAGATATGAACGGTGCCATTCAATTTCTTAAAAACTCAACGTTTAATCAAGATATGCTTTTGCAAATTTATGCAACACAAAAGCGTTTTGCAGAGGCTTATACCCTTTCAGAGCGTTTGTATATGGAAAGCAAAAATCTTGATTATTTAGGAAAAATGGCCATTTATGAGTATGAAATGCATAAACAAAATCTTAGCCCTGAAATTTTACAATCCATTATTGTGAAATTTGAAGAGGTAACCAGTGTTTTACACGATTCAGTCTATTTTAACTATTATGGATATTTGCTGATTGACCACAATATAGAAATTGAAAAGGGTGTGGCTTTAGTACAAGAAGCCCTTAAAATGGAACCAAACTCTCCTTTTTATCTTGATTCATTGGCGTGGGGATATTATAAACTAGGCAAATGTGAAGAAGCCTATGATGTGATAAAACAGTTGGGAGAGACGATTATCGAAGAAGAGGTTGAAGAACATCTTAATGCCATTAAAAAATGTTTGAAAGAGAAAAAAGAATGATTTTAGATGAGATTATTAAGCGTACACGAGAGGATTTGGAAAAAAAAGAAAAAAGAATACACCATGGACTGGCTTGGAAGAAGCCTTGCCTTCAACCCTTTTATGCCTCGTGATGTAAAGCCCTATCTTAAAGCGACCCCACAAAACCCTTATCGTATTATTGCTGAAGTCAAAAAAGCAAGCCCGAGTAAGGGAATTATCAAAGAGGATTTTGACCCTTTGATGATTGCTAAGGCGTATGAGCTTGGAGGCGCTGATGCTATTTCTGTGCTCACGGAGCCACACTATTTCAAAGGCAACTTAGAATACCTCACTCAAATTCGCCGTTATGTTCCAACCCCTTTGTTACGTAAAGATTTTATTATTGATGAGTATCAAATCTTAGAAGCGCTTGTATATGGGGCTGATTTTATTTTATTGATTGCTAAAGCACTGAGTAAGGCTGAACTTAAGCATTTATTGGAGTATGCATTACGACTTGGACTAGAAGTTTTAGTCGAGATACATGACAAAGAAGATTTAGTCAAAGCGATGTATGCGGGAGCTAATATTATCGGGATAAACCATCGAAATTTAGAGACATTTGAAATGGATATGAACTTAACCGAAAAGCTGATGCCCCTTATTCCTCAAAATAAAATTATTGTCGCAGAGAGTGGCTTGAATGATAAAGAGACTATTAAGCATCTAAGTCAGATCGGTGCAGATGCGTTTTTTAATTGGAGAGTATTTTATGCGAGAAGATGACATAGAAGCCTCTCTTCGTGCGATAAAAAAGGTAGATTAATGGATTATATGTACGCACCATGGCGCAGTGCTTATTTTAGTGAAAAACCTGAGGGCTGTGTTTTTTGTAATATTACAAACCATCCCCAAAAAGACGAAGAGCATCACGTACTTTACCGTGATGAACACTGTTTTATTGTTATGAATCGTTACCCGTACTCGCCTGGTCATTTTATGGTAATTCCTCACCACCATACCGACTGCGTTGAAGAACTCAGTCCTGAAGTGTGGATGCACATCTCTTTAATTGTCCAGCGTTGCATTGTCCTTTTAAAAGAAGGCATTGGAGCGCAAGGGGTAAATTTAGGAATGAATTTAGGTAAAAGTGGTGGAGCGGGCATTGCTGAACATATTCATTATCATGTGATTCCTCGCTGGTTAGGTGATACCAATTTTATTACCACCATTGCGGATAGCAGAGTCTATGGGGCTGATTTTGAAAAAATCTATACACATCTTAAAGGCTTAATTCCAAAGTACCTGCCATGCTGAAGGATTTAGAGATTGAAGCGTTTATAGCGCAAAAATCCTCTTTTGATTTGCTCATTGATGCGCGAAGCCCTAAAGAGTTTAACGAATCGCATATTCCAAATGCTCACAATTATTATGCGCTTAGTAATGAAGAGCATTGTGAAGTGGGTACCCTTTATAAAAATGTTTCGCATAACGATGCTAAACTTTTAGGCGCACATTATATCTGCCAAAATAGCGCAAAACATCTTTTAGAGATTGGTCAAAAATTTAAAATAGGTTCAAAAATAGGCATTTACTGTGCTAAAGGAGGGCTTAGGTCAAGTTCTCTTGCTATTATTCTCTCGCACATAGGCTATCAAGTGTACAGGCTTAAAGGAGGATACAAAAGCTACCGTTTTTATGTTCTTTCTTATCTTGAAAATCTTCCACACCACCGTTTTATCCTCTTAGGTGGAAATACAGGCTGTGGCAAAAGTGAGCTCATTGCTAAACTCTCATCCTCACTAGACCTTGAAGGACTCGCCAATCATTTAGGTTCAAGTTTTGGGCATATTAAAGGAGCTCAACCGAGTCAAAAAGCGTTTGAAAATAATGTATGCGAAATTTTACATAAAATCGATCCAAAGGCCTATATTTTCGTTGAAGCAGAAAGTAAAAGAATGGGCAAATGTACTATTCCTTCTCATTTACATGAACAGATGCAAAAGGGTTTTCGTATTGAAATTTCAGCTCCACTCATACAGAGAATTGAGCGTATTTTAAAAGATTATCACTCCATGTCTCCTCATTTTTTTTCATGAAGCCATGCAAAAGATTTCTCCTTAATATTCAAAAAAGCCTCAAAGAAAAGATTATGTTAGCGTATGAAGAAAAGCATATTGAAAAAGTAGTGGAAATGCTTTTGGTTGGATATTATGATGTGGTCTATAAAAAACCACACCATATTGACTTTTTTATTGAGAATAAAAACGAGAGCGAAACCCTTAATATCTTAAAAAATCTACCCATTTTACGTACTTAAAAGGTCAGCAACTTCTTTCCTGTAGCAAGTTTTACGGCTTCCTTGATCGCATTAACATAACTTAGTGTTGAAGGGTTGCCATCTTTATAGGCAATATCAAACGCTGTTCCATGATCAACGGACGTTCGAATAATTCCTGCATTAAGGCTCACGTTAATACTCTCATCAAAATAGAGTGCTTTTAAAGGAATGAGCCCTTGATCGTGGTACATGCAGACAAAGTAGCGAAACTTCTCACGATTGGCTTTGGTAAATGCCATATCAGGCACAAAAGGCCCTACAAAGACTTCACGCTCTAAAAAAGTGATTTGCTTTTGCAATCGCTTTTTTAATCTCCTCTTCTTCATCTCCAATAACGCCATTATCGCCCGCGTGTGGATTGAGTCCTAAAACAGCAATTTTATCTTCTCCTAGCTCTTCATAGACTTTGAGTAAAAAAGGCTTGAGTTTTTTCGCTTTCACTTCATGCGGAACATCACACAAAGGAATATGATGGGTGTATAAAATGGTAAACATCTCCTCACATCCCAACATCATAATCGCTTCACAACCCAATAAATCACTGAGTGCATCGGTATGACCTTTGTATTCAAGTCCTGCCATTGCCCATGACTCTTTGTTAATAGGAAGGGTAACAATGCCACTGACTTCATTACTTTTGGCCAAAGCCACAGCGGTAATAAAAGAGTCATACGAACTCTCTCCCGCTTCTGCTGAACAAACGCCTGCTTCAATTTCAAAAACTTTGCCACAATCTCGTATCTCAAAATCCAAAGGAACATCTAAGCCTAAAAGCGCAGCACCCCAACCCAGCATATTTTCATTAATACAATAAATCGGTTGGCACAGTTTTTTAACCTCATCATGCGCTCTAAGCGCAATTTCCAGACCAATTCCGTTTAAATCCCCAATGCTAATCGCTATTTTTTTCATCGTAACAATCCTAACATCTCTTTGATGGCATTTTCAAACCCAACAAAAACAGAGCGTGCAATAATGCTCTGACCAATGTTCAGTTCACATATCTCTTTTATTTCAAGAATACGCTTAACATTATGGTAATTCAAACCATGCCCTGCAGCAACTCTAAGCCCTAATTGACGGGCATATTTGGCAGCCATTTCAAGTTCATGCGTCGCTTCAATCAGTTTTACATGTAAAGATGCTCTATCTAATTCTAAGGCTTTAATACTATGTGCTGAGCGTGAGAGATTTGAATAGAGCATGGCGTAAATGTTAGCATAAAGACCCGTATGAAGTTCTATCCATTGGGCACCAATCTCATGTGAAGCCTCCACCATTGCACTTGTGGGATCAATAAATAAAGAGAGTTCAATGTGCCCTTTTTTTAATCTTTTAGCAATTTCAATCATACGCATTTTATTTTTGATAACATCTAAACCACCCTCAGTGGTAACCTCTTCACGTTTTTCAGGAACCAATGTCGCTCGGTGAGGATGAAGTTCTAAAACTTTTTCAATAATCTCTTCATTGATAGAACACTCTAAATTTACAGGAACTTGTGCATTTTCAATAATTTTCAAAGCATCCGTATCGTTAATGTGACGACGATCTTCTCTTAAAATGAATCGTAATTTGATCTGCTCCTGAGCGCATTAACCAAAGG
>JAJOKG010000183.1 GCA_021206415.1 Sulfurospirillum sp.
CTGCTGTGGCTAAAAATTCTTTAGAGTCAGTCTCTTTTTTGTATTTTGTGAGTAAGTCAAAACGGGGAAGTGTGGATTCAGCAAAGGCATCGACACCTGTTTTTGATTTCATTAAAAAGGTCAATATCTCTCTTGGAAGTTAGTAAGGGTTGTAATTCTAAAAGGTGTTTGGCAATGGTGCGTTCTGCTTGGATGGATTTTTCCATAATAAGGAATTCTAACATAATAGAGGAAGATTCCTCGTGAGATTTGGTGTGATATGTGAGCATGAAGAGCTGTAATCATCTTGTAACCAAATTTTTTTACAATGACACCGTTACAAAATCTTAAATGGAGTGTATCATGACAATAAAAATGAGCGCCATTGCGCTTTTAAGCGTTGCTGCGTTAAGTGTTGGTGCGAATGCAAGAGATCAGATTAAAATTGTTGGATCTTCTACGGTGTATCCTTTTACAAGCTATGTGGCAGAAGAGTTTAAAGCGACAACTGGCAACCCAACTCCTGTGGTTGAATCAACTGGCACGGGTGGAGGAATGAAGATTTTTTGTTCAGGCAATGGACTTGATACGCCTGATTTTACCAATGCATCACGTCCTATGAAAGCTTCTGAATTTAAAATCTGTGCTGAAAATGGCGTTACGGATATTACAGGGATGATGGTTGGTTTTGATGGTATTGCTGTTGCCCAATCTAAAACCAATGGCGCTATCTCTTTAACCAAAGAGCATCTTTTCTTAGCCCTTGCGGATGAAGTTCCAAGCAAAGATGGCAAAAGTTTGATAAAAAACCCTTATAAAACATGGAATGAAATCGACGCAAAACTTCCAAATCGTAAAATTACCGTTTATGGACCACCTGCAACCTCAGGTACGAGAGATTCTTTTGATGAAATGGTTATGGAAGCCGCTTCTAAAAAGCTTGATGCATACGGTGATAAAAAAGGTAAATACAAAGCCATTCGTCAAGATGGTGTGTTTGTTCCAGCAGGTGAAAACGACAACTTAATCGTTCAAAAACTCACCAAAGACACGAGCGCATTTGGTATCTTTGGATACAGCTTCCTAGAAGAGAACGGCGATAAAATCAACGGCGCAAATGTCGATGGTGTCGCACCGACTTCAGAGAATATCTCCAGTGGCAAATACCCAATTTCAAGAAGTCTTTATATCTATGCTAAAAACTCTCATAGAGGACAAGTTAAAGGGATGGATGAGTTCTTAAAACTCTATGTGGATGCGAAGATGATTGGTCAAAAAGGTGTATTAAAAACCATTGGTTTAGTCCCTATGACAGAAGATGAACTTAAAAAAGTTCAAGCGGCTGTTTTAGCAAAAACTAAACTCACTGAAGAGATGGTTAACAAACATACAATCCTTCCATAATCTTTACATGTAAAAACAATCAGGGGCAGTTTTGCCCCTTTTTTTGAGACTTTTTTTAAAGGAATCTGGTGAGTACACAAACACTCTATCTTATCTTTTTTGGTGGACTTTTCCCCTTAATGTTTTTAGGATACATTTTAGGCAGACAAAAGGCTATTGCGATGCGCTCGCAAGGTATTAAAATGCATTCTCAACCTGACCAATATGGTTGGTTTAGTGCGCTCTACACAGGGCTTCCTATCATTATGATTGGTGTTTGTGGAGTATTTTTATACCTTTTTGGCTTTCGTGCCATACCTGCTTCGTTGCTTGTTACTGCTTCGTTGGGTGTGGGAGCTTTGAGTTTAGCCCTGTTGGTTAAAAGCATTAAGGCAAGCACAAAAGCACGTGATTTAGTCGAAGACTTGATAAAGGGTATGCTTATTGCTGCTTCGTTGGTTTCAGTATTGACGACCTTTGGGATTTTACTTTCTATCATTTTTGAAGCTTTACAGTTTTTTAAGATGCAGAGCTTTTTTAACTTTATTTTTGGTTTAGAGTGGGCACCCGATACAGCGTTTTTAGAAGGTGCTGGAAGGGCAGATGCCCATGCGGCAGAAGCGAAATTTGGCGCGGTGCCTATTTTTGCAGGAACGTTTTACATTACGGTGATTGCGATGTTTGTCGCTATTCCTGTGGGTTTACTTTCTGCTATTTTTATGTCTGAGTATGCCAGCTCAAAAGTCAGAGCGCAAGTGAAACCCTTTTTAGAAATTTTAGCGGGAATTCCAACCGTTGTGTACGGTTTTTTTTGCGGCACTGACGGTTGCGCCTTTTGTGGTGAAAGTGTGTAATTTTGTAGGACTTGAAGCGCAGTATCAAAATGCCCTCTCCAGTGGTATTGTCATGGGTATTATGATTATTCCTTTTATCTCTTCCCTCTCTGATGATGTTATTAGCTCAGTGCCTCAAAGTATGCGCAATGGTGCGTATGCGCTAGGGATGAATCAAGCAGAAACCATTCGTTTTGTCGTGCTTCCTTCTGCGATGCCTGGCATCATTGCTTCGATATTACTCGCCGTTTCACGAGCACTCGGAGAGACGATGATTGTGGTGATGGCAGCGGGTCTTCGCCCAAATCTCACCCTCAATCCTTTGGAAGATATGACCACCGTGACGGTGAAAATTGTAGAAGCACTTACGGGTGATCAAGAGTTTAACAACCCACTGACGCTCTCTGCCTTTGCTTTAGGCTTGGTACTTTTTGTGGTGACACTGGTGATTAACATTATTTCGGTGAGTACTATCCGTAGCTTTCATAGAAAATACAAAGTTTCAACACTCTAAAGGGAAGTCATGCCAAACGATAAAAACTATTTTTACATTCCGCAGATTAAAAAGCGTAACCAAAAAGCGACATTGTTTAAAGCGACAACACTGTTAGCGATTATTTTTTCGATTTCATTCTTAATTTTCTTTTTGGTGGATATTGTAAGAGCTGGTTATCCCGCTTTTACACAGACGTATATTCAAATGGACGTAGCGATTAATGAAGAGGTGGTGGAGAATCCCTACAGTGCGCTTAAGGGCAAAAATCTCAAAATTGCCAGTCGTGCGTGGCTTAGGGATTTGCCAAATATGATTAAAGAAAATCCTTCATGGATGAATACAACGCAAACCTTATGGGTGCTGGCTAATTCAGAAGTGGATCAGTATGTGAAAGGCAAAGAGTCCAGAACGCACGAGAGAGAACGTGCTTATGTGGATGAACTGCGTGCTGAGGGAAAAGTAGAGCGTAAGTTTAATACCATTTTTATGACCACAGGGGATTCTAAGATTCCTGAAAATTCAGGAATTTACGCTTCGATTGTGGGCACAGTTTTGACGATTATTGTCACAATGGTGATAGCGTTTCCTATTGGGGTAATGACGGCAATTTATCTTGAAGAGTTTGCGCCTGATAACCGCTGGACGCAAGTAGTTGAGGTCAATATTAATAATTTAGCTGCGATTCCTTCCATTTTGTTTGGACTATTGGGGTTAGCGATTTTTATTAACTTTTTTTGGGGTGCCTAGAAGTTCTCCATTAGTGGGTGGTATGACTTTGGCGTTGATGTGTTTGCCTGTGATTATTGTGAGTTCCAAAGCGGCTCTTAAGTCTGTTCCTAGCTCTATTCGTCAAGCAGGCTTTGGACTTGGACTGACCAAATGGCAAATTGTGCGTGACCATGTGCTACCTCTTGCTATGCCAGGGATTATGACCGGCTCAATTATCTCCATTGCCCATGCTTTGGGTGAAACCGCACCGTTGATTATTGTGGGCATGATAGCGTTTGTTCCTGATGCCGCAACCAGTTTTACAGATGCATCCACCGTGCTTCCCGCACAGATTTTTACATGGGCTGGAATGCCTGAGAAAGCCTATTTGGAGCGAACAGCCGCTGGTATTATGGTTCTTTTAGTGGTACTCTTATCGCTCAATGCGGTAGCGGTTTATTTACGAAGAAAATTTGAAAGGAAATGGTAATGACGATGGAAAATGGATTTATTCAGCATGCCCTTCATGCACAAGAGCAAGATAGTACACAAGAGAGTATTAAGGTGCAAGTGAAAAATCTCAATCTTTTTTATGGCGAAAAACAAGCTCTTAACTCGATTAATATGGATATTTATACTAAAAAAATTACGGCTTTGATTGGGCCAAGCGGGTGTGGAAAATCGACCTTTTTACGCTGTATTAACCGTATGAACGACTTAGTGCAGAGTTGCCTTGTTGAGGGGTATATTGGGGTGGATGGACATGATATTTACGATAAAGAGATTGATGTGGTTGCGGTTCGAAAACGTGTAGGCATGGTGTTTCAACAACCTAACCCTTTTCCAAAAAGCATTTATGAAAATATCGCTTATGCACCCATTATGCATGATATTGTCAAAAAAGGCAAAGAGTGTGATGAGTTGGTGGAGCGTGCTTTAAGAGGGGCTAACCTTTGGGATGAAGTCAAAGACAAGCTTAAAGACCCAGGCACGGCACTCTCAGGCGGACAACAACAGCGTTTGTGTATCGCTCGTGCCATTGCGGTTGAGCCTGATGTCATTTTGATGGATGAGCCAACCAGTGCGCTTGATCCCATCTCTACGGAAAAAATTGAAAACTTGATGTTGGATTTGAAGAAAAACTATACCATCATTATCGTGACACACAATATGCAACAAGCCGCACGTATCGCAGATTATACAGCGTTTTTTCACATGGGTAATCTTATTGAGTACAGTGACGCAAAAACACTCTTTGTTAATCCAAAAGAGAAGAAGACGGAAGATTATATTACGGGTCGATTTGGGTAATGACATCTTTACATGTAAAAAAGTATTGTGCTCTTTTTTCTTCCCTTCTTAGAGGGTTAATAGCATGTGCTTTTATGCTTAGTATGACTCTACCCCAGACACTTAGGGCACAAGAAGTAACCGATGCTTCTGTTTTAGGCGTTGAGCTTAGCATTGCTAAATTGCGTTTAAATTTGAAAGAGTATGTGATGAGTCACGATGAAGCATATGGGTTAGCATTTGATAAAGAAGCAACACACCTTTCTTTACGTTTAAGTGCTATGAGCAATGATACACATCTTTATGCGATTCATGCGATTGAAGCACTGAAAAAAGATCTTAAAAATTATGAAGAGTACGCAAAGCAAATCGTGGCATTGGAACGCCAAAATATTGGCATTGAAGGTTCTGTTTTTTCAAAATATAACGCCTTACTTGAAGAGTTACCCAATAAAATTTTGTTTCAATCGTTTAACGATAATGACCCCATGAGTGGCAATAGCGCAGCCTATCTGCTCGATACAGTTTTAAAATATAAAATCTCAGTCGCCTCGTATGCCCTTCACAATGACTCTTTTTCACTGATTCGTGCACGAGAACTCAAAGGTGAAGTCGATAAACATGCCAGTAAAATCGAAGTGGTTGTGGACAATAAAGAGAGTTTAAAACGCATTAAGCAGTTTAAAGAAGCCTTTGTTGTGTACGCAGAAGGATTTGAGATAGTGGCGAAAAATAGTGAAGCTCAAAAGAGAGCATTAGCGGTTTGTTTTGATGAAATTCATCCTCGCATGATGCACAACACCTTAGAACTCAATCAACTGACACAAACCCATTTGGATAAAACCACTCGTAACAGTGGAATTTCGTACTTAAGCTTTAGCCTTTTTGTAGGGTTGAGCTTTTTCATTGGCTTTGGTATCGCCTTTTTTTCTGCGTAAAAAGTAGGCTGGGTTTTTACATGTAAGACTATCTCGATAGTTATAGGGTATAACGTCTTTTAGATTCAGGTGGGTCTCTTCATTTTGGAGTAGAGCTTTTATCTCGTTTTCTTCTTCTTGTGACATCATGCCAACTTCAAAAGGGTCGATAACTTGGACTTTTTATTTGGGTAAGAGTGACAAAAAGCTTTTGATTTGTTCAAAAACTTAAAAGTAGGGTTTGCATTTTTTGCTCCTTTAAGTTTAAAATATTGTAGTGAAAAAGAGCTATGAAAAGGGAATCTAAGCTCTCCTTATAGCACCTTCTTCCACACCTCTTTAAATTCGTTCTCTCTCTGATAGGTATAAAATGGCAATCCGATGATTTTTAGATGTTCTTTATCGACCAACAAACCCTCATTTTCTTCTACAATCGCAAGTTCTGCTAAGTTTTGTAAAAACGACTCTTTCCACGCATCATTCATGCGCAAATGCTCACCTTTTGGTTCAATGAACACTTGCAGTACTCTATTTTCTTTTGTGGTAAGCAATAAAATAAAATCAGGCTCAAAGCGTCTGCCATTATTTTCAAAGCTGTAAATCCAATACGCCTTTTCATTGCGGATGAGTTTTTATTTCGTCATATTTCTTTTTTAAGTCATTGATGTGGGTATTTAAAAAGTGGATAAACTCCATCTTCTTCACTTGTACCGTTAATTTTCATCAAACACATACCAATCAACAGCCGAGACATCAAGTGGTTTTTCATTAGTGTTTAAGCCCTTTTGCATTGGGTTTGAGTTTTGTTTGAAGAGGAACATCTTTCAGTCTTTCACGAAGAGGAACGGTAAAAAACTCTTTGCTTCCCTCAAAGTCTCGGTCATTTTTAAGTATCTCGTTTTTTGATACTTTCTAAAACTTTCATAAACGCATAACGTTTTTCGTACTCGCTGATGATGGGATTTTCCACATCACTTTGCACATTCCACTCTATATTTCCAAGATACTTTTCACTGCTTAGAAACTCATCCATAGAGCGAAGTTTTGGAAAGAATTTTTTGAGGTTTGAAAAGTAAAAAAAGTCTAGTTTATTGAGTCCACTTCGAAGCGTAAAGGGTGAAATATCGGTGATTTTCAGTTTACATGTAAAAGCATTTTGCGGTGTTTGACTCTCTTCATTTTCATCAAATCCTACCGATAAAACAGCACTATTCATGCACTTAATCACAGGATTGACATTGCCAAAGTTTGGAATGTAGCTTTTAATGCCATCAAAATTGCTTTTATCAACCTCTATTTGTTTGTTGACCGCAATGCCACCATGTAGAAAATAAGGATGACTCTTAAAACTCTCTTTGAGCCTCATTGTTACCGTGGTCTCATCTTCCTCATCAAAATCAGCAATGCCACTTTTACTCAGTTCCTCTTTAATCACCGTGATGTAACGGTTTTCGTTGATAGAGTGAAACATCATCTCTTCAAGCACTCTGAGTTCATGGCTTAGGTCGTTGTCAAATTTACGTTTGTATCGTTCATCGCCCTCCACACTAAAGGGATAGTACCTAGCCCCTCGACCGATAAGTTGTGCTTCTTTGGTGGTAGTTTTATTTTTACTGTGCGGTGCTTCATCGAGTTTGACGATGTCAAAAAGGTTAAGCACGTCCCAGCCTTCGTTAAGTATTTCAACGGCAAAAATGGAGCGGATATGATTGTAAGGGGCTTCCATCTCGTTAAGGTTTTTAAGCGTGGCTTCTTTATCGGCAGATGTGCCATAGATTAAAATCGTTTTATCTTTGTCAAAAGCATGTTTCAAGCGTGCCGTAAAATCGTTTACATGTAAAAGATTTTCTTTCATTTTAGCGATGATGGAAACGTGTTTGGAGTGTTCCAAAACGTGTTCGATATGTTTCGTTTCAAGCTTTTCGATAAGGGTGCAAAAGAGTGCGTAGTTTTCATCGGCTTGTTTGGTACTTTTGTTTTTAAACATCACCACAGGCTTTAGGGCGATGCTGTGTTTTTCAGCGATGATTTTTCTATACTCGCTTATCATAATGGCTTGAAGCATACGCAACGCTTTGTCATCCAGTGTTTCATACGCACTAAAGTTGCTTGAGAGAAGGCTTACTTCTTTGGAGTATTTGTCCTCTCGAAACTTTTTAAGCGGATAGTCGTAGATGATTTTGTCATCATAATAGTGATTGTGTAGGCGTGCGGTGGCAGTAAATTCGAGTAAGATGTTTTCGCTATTGGTTTTTAAAAGATTTTGCACCGTTTTCCACCATGTGTGTTCATTGTCGTTTTCGTTGTCCAGATGGTGCGCTTCATCGGCGATAAGCACGAGCTTTTTATCTTTAAAATCGCTATACGTTATGCCGTTTTCTCTAAGGGTTGTAAGGCTTACATGTAAACCTTGAACGGTGGTAAAAAAAGAGGTTGATGTCACGCTCTTTCGCCTCTTCAAAACTGCTTTGAATGATGTTTATAGAG
>JAJOKG010000172.1 GCA_021206415.1 Sulfurospirillum sp.
TCTATTTTTTTCTTTTTATCTTTTCAATATTTTTTTCTTCTTCAACAATATCATTAGCGATATCTTGCAATTTACCATGAATTTTTTTTTTCAGTTTCTAGTTTAGATTCTAAGGTTTTTGATTTCTCACTGATTTTTTGCGCAGTATTGGCCCATAAATTCTGAACAAGCAGTGCAAAGAAAATGACAAAAAAGCCAATTTTTCATACACGTCCAATTTTACGAGAGACAATACTTACAGCTATAAAGGCAAAAATGAGTGAAGAACCAAGAAGCATTCCCCCTTCACTTAAAACATTAAATTTAGGGATAACAATATCCAATTCTAATGCAAAATTCTGCACCACAGCAAGTTGCGGTGCAATGACATAAACAGCACATACTGCCATAGCACTTAAAAAGGTATCAACCAATGTCATACGGTACAACATCGCACTTTTCATAAAAAAGGAGGCTCCAAAAAGCGTCATGATAGACATTCTGCGATTATGCTCGTATGTCCAAATACGAATTTGTTTAAAAATAAGCAAGATAGCAACAAGCGCAACAAAAGATGCAAAAACATAAACCATCGATTGTAAAAGCAAAAACATTTTGAAAACTTTTTCATGTGTTTTTGCAAATGTTTCAACACGGGTAATGGAGCTTAAACCAGAGAGTTTTTGTCGAATCATCTCCAAACGTTTTTGATTGGGCATGGCCTCAAGTTTTAAAGAGTAAAACTTTGGAAGAGCCACTTGTAGAAGCGTTAAATTTTTTGAAGACATATCATTTTTGAGACGATCTAAAATTTTTTTACTGCTAATTTCAGTTAATACGTGTATTTCTGGAATCTGCCTTTTGAGTTCTTCCTCTTTAAGCTCAGAAGAGGCGACCAAAACAATAGAATAATCGTTGACTATTTTTATAGAGTAATCATTCACAATTGTATTCACCATCTTCGTAAATTGAAACGAAAAAAGTAAAATAAATACGGAAATGATAATAGAAAAATGACTATTAATTGACTTCATGCAATACGCCACTTTCTAGAAAATAGTGTTTGTAGTCAATGCCTAATGTTGAAGGAATATTATGCGTAACAACTAAAACGGTTGTGCCCAAATGCTCTTTCGCTCCTTTAAGTAAATTCCAAATCACTTCACTTGAATAGCTATCAAGATTTCCAGTTGGCTCATCAGCAAGAATTAAAATGGGATTGTGTGCTAAAGCTCGTGCCATTGCAACACGTTGCTGTTCTCCGCCACTCAGCTCATACGGATATTTATTGATTTTATGCAATAATTTAACATGTTTTAATAATTTATGCGCCTGCTTAATACAAACACTTTTTGAAAAACCACCAATAATCAAAGGCAACATGACATTTTGTTCTACGGTCCATTCATCAATTAGCTTGTAATCTTGAAAAACAACCCCTAAATAACGCCTTAAAATATTCAGTTTTGAGCTACTAATATTTTTAATATCCACACCACACACAGTAAGTTCACCCATATTCGGGAAAAGTTCTCCATACAAGGATTTAATAATTGTCGATTTTCCACTACCACTTTTCCCTGTAATAAAAACAAACTCTTGAGCTTTAATTTGTAGACTTGCATCTGTAATAATAGGTTCATCTCTTCCATAACTCAGATTTAAGCCATTGGCTTTAATGACATATTCCATTAAACCACTCTTTCATTAAGTTATGTGCTGCTACATTACTTTTGGTTGCTAAAATAGCATTAGGTAAATAGGAAATCATTCCATTATGGATACAAAGATAACATTTTTCATTACGCTCATTGGCACCAAAAGAGAGACGAATTAAGCCATTGGTATCATCAATTTCAAATAACTCTTCAAAGTGTACAAAAAAACCATCCCCTCTTAAAAGCTCTTCTTTAAAAGCGTTACGAATTTTTGAAAAATCAACACGTTCTTCAAAACAAAGTGTTCCCAAGCGTGTAATCTCTTGTGAATCTATTTCATTAGTTAATACTACATCGTAGATGTCTTTTTCCATTTTTCGCCATCGATCTTCATACTTACTCGTAATTTCAAGTTCAGCATTTTTCTTGACAGAAATTTCTGCTTTAAAAAGTTGCATCATCTGTGAAAACGAAAACTCAAAATATGCGGGGCTATCTGTTCTTAATTCTAACGTACCCTTTACATGTAAACCCTAAGGGCTTCTTCAATAAAAGCGGCGGAGAAGACACGTCGGTGAGGTTTTTTATCCCACGGAACAGGAAAATGGACAAAAATTCGACCCACGACATTCGAAGGTAAAAATTCCATAAACAGTCTCGCATCATAATCAACTACTAAAATATTTTCAATCTTTTGAAGTTCACACTGCTTTAAAACTTGCTCAATAGAAGGTTTATGAATTTCAAGTCCAATAAATTGAATATGCGGATTTTTTTTTAGCTTGATGCAATAAATGCCTGCCACTTCCAAAACCGATTTCAACCCAAATTTCGCGTTCTACCCTAAAATCATTGGCAAAAAAAATTAATCTCTTTGAGAAAAGGTGATGGCTTTACATGTAAAAACTTTTTAGGCTCAATATTGGAAAAAATCTCTTTTGCTTCACTTGCATCCCTAAAGTCTATTAATACCTTTTGCAAAAAAGAGGCTTGGGTGGGACGGGTCACTTTATCGCCCTTCACTAAAAAACCACCCTCTTTTTTTGGGTGAATACGAATCAGCATCGGCTCACCACCCATGGAAGCCATCACTAAAATATTTCCTCTTGCAGAGTGTGCCTCATACACAAAAGTTGTTTCACCAAAGGTGCAGGGGTAGCTAAGTTTTTTAAGAGTGCTCGTATGAAAATTTGGCATAAACGACTTTTATTCCTTTGGTATTGTAATCATAACGCTATCAGAAGGGTTGGATGCAATACCAAATTTATCAATAGCAATAATGTTGTACTTATAAGCAACGCCTGGGATGGTATCGGTATCTTGGAAATTGTTTTCAAAAATACCCGTAAAACTCTGTTTTTTTGTTTCTCCCGCACTTTTAAATTCTTTGGTAATCGTATACTTAATGGCATTTTCATTACCATTCCATGTGAGATAAATGGAACGGCCATCATGTTTAACAGAATGAACCAACGGAGCACTTAAGACAGGACGTGTCATACCGACAATAGGATTTTCAGGCTGTTTAGACTCTAAACCATCTTTATCCACAGCAACAACTTTGTAATAATACATTTTGCCATTATCATTGATTAAATCTTCAAATTCTGTACTTTGCGTCTTGCCATGAAAACTGTAAAAAAGACGTGATGTGGGAGAGCGATAAATTTTATAGTATGCAAAATCACTATCGGTAGCTGCTTCCCATGATAATAAAATCTTCTTAGGTAAGTCAGAAGTCGCTTTAACCCCCATAATACTTTTGGGAGCAGGTTTTGTGCGTGCCTCTACTATTTGACTTGGCGCAGAGATTACACCATCGTGTGTTTTAACCTTGACACGGTAACGATAAACATAATTATCTTGTAACTCTTTATCTATAAATTCAGCGCTCAATCGTCCTTCAACTTTTCCCACTTCATCCCACGACGTTGATTTATATTCATTACGTTCAATGATATAATATTCAACATTTTCTGCAGCATGAGGTCTCCAAATAATTTTGACACGAGCAGGAAGGTCCGCAATAGCTGTAATAAAAGAAACAGGTTCGACAGCACCTACGGTAGGCTTTTTAACAACTGTTCCGCTTGTTGTCGCACTTACTCGCATACTAGGGGCTGATTCGTGTTTACTAGAAGAATACGTACTCATTTGGTAAGAATACGTTGTATTTGGATTTAATTTTGTATCAACATAATGAGAGACGTATTTATCTTTAATGGTGGCAACTTTTTTCATGCGTCCACCCTCTAAACGGTAAAGGTAATAGCCTTCTATATGATTGTTATAAATAGGTGTCCACTCAAAACCAATATCTGTACCACTGGCTAACGTTCTTACGTTTTCAACCAAAGGCAATGAAGCATCAATAACAGGCTCTTTAGGTGTTTCAAGTGTTTTTGTGCAGCCACTCATTATGAGAGTCAAAGCCATTAATAACGTGATCCAAAGTGATTGTTTCATCAATTTCATCCTTTTTAAAGTGGTGTCTTAAATAATCATCAAAATCGTTCCACAACGGAGCATGTATTTGTAACATATTTCCAGTGCGTGGATGTTTGAGATATAAAATGTAAGCATGTAACATAACGCGGGGGATTGTATCATGATGGCTCTTAAAGCCGTATAAACTATCGCCCAATATATGCCTAGAAAGCGCACCTAAATGCACACGTATTTGATGTGTACGCCCTGTAAAGAGCTTAGCAGAAATCAACTCTTTTTTATCATCTTTTGAACAAGCTAGTTTACAAAAAGCACTTTTGGCACTTCTTCCTTCTTTGTGTACGGCCATCTTTAAACGATGGTTTGGATTTCTTCCTATGGGTAAATCTACAACCACATTCTCTTTTAAAGGCACATCAATCAGCGCAAGATAATAACGCCCCATGCTTTTATCTTCTAACTGAGCCGCAAGCGCAACATGCGCCTCGTTATTTTTAGCAATCACCAATGCGCCACTTGTCTCTTTATCAATGCGATGCACAATACCATGACGCTCTTCTCCACTAATTGTAGAGAGTGAAATTCCTCGTTTTTGTAACCAATCAACTAATGTCGCTTCTTTAACACTCGGAGCACCGTGAACCGTCAAAAACGGTGGCTTATTAATCACTAAAATATCATCATCTTCATACAAAATGGGCACATCAAAATCAACCTCATATGAACTTGAAGATTCCACTGCGTGTACAAATTCATAACGTACCACATCTAAGGGTTGAAGTTTCAGACTGCATTTGTGTGTTAAGCGTTCATTGACATAAACACCCACATTTTTAATCAATTTTTCTATCTGATTTCGTGGTAAATTCAGTGCTTCACTCATCGCAGCATCTAAGCGTTTTAACTCTTTACATGTAAACTCCATCCAACCCACTTTCTCTATTTTTTGATATACTTCCCTTTTAAATTCTAAAATCTTCTATTCTTGCAAAAGAACAAGAAATCATCATAACAAATAACCAAGGGAGTGTTGTGTTCCAAATCGATAGGCGAATCTTAACACATTTTGATTTTTTAATTCCTATATTGGTTTTTCCTATTATTGCCCTCTCTTATTATCTTATTTCTGAAGCCAACAGTACGTTAGCTAATAAACAAATTGTCTATTACCTTGTTGGTTTTTGTGCTTTTGCCTTTTTCTTTATCATTCCTATCAAAAAAATGGAGTGGGTCATTCCTTTTTTTTACTTGGCTGACCATTGCGCTTTTAATTAGTGTGGATATTTTTGGTATTTCTAAATTGGGAGCGAGACGATGGCTTGAAATTCCTTTTGTTCACTTCACCATTCAACCCTCTGAAATTTTCAAACCCGCTTTTATTTTGATGCTAGCCTATTTAATTAAACACAATCCCCCTGAACACAATGGTTATGGATGGAAATCCTTTTTTAAACTCAGCTTCTATATTCTTCTCCCTTTTCTTTTAATTGCAAAAGAGCCTGATTTAGGGACAGCGCTTATTTTATTGCTTTTAGGATATGGCATTTTATTTGTGATAGGTGTTAATAAAAAAATTTGGTTTACCCTTGCCATTCTTATAGGGATTAGTAGTCCTGTACTCTACAATAATTTGCACGATTATCAAAAAAAGCGTATTTCCGATTTTCTCTCTGAAACACCCAGTTATCATGTCAGACAATCTATCATTGCCATTGGATCAGGTGGGTTAACGGGGAAAGATCGTGATGAAGCGACACAAACACATTATAAATTCCTGCCTATTGCTACAAGTGATTTTATTTTTGCCTATACGGTAGAAAGACTTGGTTTTTGGGGAGCGTTAGGGCTGATTACGTGTTATGCGCTTTTAATTATTCATCTTATTACCCTCAACTATAAGCTCAAAGAAGACTATTTTACACAAGTCATCACGAGTGGTATTTCTTTAATGATCTTTTTTTATATGGGAGTTAATATTTCAATGACAATTGGTCTTGCGCCCGTCGTAGGTGTTCCTCTTCCTTTTTACAGTTATGGGGGGAGTAGTTTTTATTACCTTTTTTGCCCTATTTGGTATTTTGGAAAACTTACTCGCCTTTCGTTTCGACCCAACGTATCGTTCCATTAAATATTCTCTCTAAATGCCTATTTCTACGCTTCTATATACCTTAACTTTTTATATTATTTTAACAATTAAAAGGGTAAAATTCCACTCTTTAAAATGGGTCCTTAGCTCAGTTGGTTAGAGCACCCCGCTCATAACGGGGTGGTCGAGTGTTCGAGCCACTCAGGACCCACCATGCTTCTTCAGATTTTTAATTTTTATGATGATACAAAGGTATGAAAATGAAAAAAACACTTTTGGTGTTAGGCCTCGTTTCTCACGTGACTCTTTTCGCAGGTTTTTTAGATACTCTCATTGGAAAAGATCGTATTTATTTAGAAGAAAATGGTTTTAAATGTACAGAGTTTTCCTGTGTCACCAAAGATCAAAATTATTTCAATATTAAGACATTAGACAATGCTGTTGATTTTATTGAAGTTTACAGCACAGACAAAGACGAAGTTTACAAAGTGGCTATTTATCTCTATCAAAACGATAAACTTAAAAATAAAGAACTAGATGAAGCTTTTTTTAAAGCACTAAGCAAACTCAATGAAAAAACAAAATATGCCAATGAACTCTCTAAAATTAGTGATAAATTTGGAGATGAAGCGCTGATTACTATCACCGATACCAAAAGAGCCACTGCGTATATTAATCGTTTACGCGATGAGTATATGCAAGACATGAAACAATACATCGAATCAGGTAGCCAACAATAATTTTTGGCTACCAAACGCTATGTTTTTCAACCCTTTGTTCCCTCTTTTTACCCTTTGCCTCTTTTTTTCAAGAATGTGATACAATACTTTTTCTACGTTCATAAAACATCACAATAAGAGACACAATATATGCAAGTTATTATCGCAGGTGCTGGAAAAGTGGGTTACAATGTTGCAAAACATCTGATGCATAACAACAATGTAACCGTTATTGATCAAAACGAGTATGCTATTTCAAATATTCAAGAAAATCTTGATGTTTTAGGTATTTGTGGCAATATTGAAAATCCACATACCTATTTTGGAATAGACCCAGAAATTGACCTTTTTATCGCGGTGACTGATTCAGATGAAGTCAATCTTCTCTCTTCTCTCATTATTGACAATATTGCAAACGTCAAACGTAAAATTATTCGCCTCAAAAACACCTTTTTTGCAAGTGAGCAAGTTAAGGCAAAACTGAATATTCATGAGACCATTGTCCCCTCCGTCGAAGCAGCACAACCTTTTAAATATCTTGTTGATTTTTCCCATGCTTATAATGCAAAAGCCTTTACCTATACCAAAGCGCTTTTAGTTTCTGTTCGCTTACGAGAAGACTTTCAACCACGTATGATTTCAACGTTTATTGGCGAACTTAACGGTGAAGTTGCCGTAGCGGGAATGGAGCGTAAGAAAGAATTTTTTGTTCCAAAACCTGTTGAAACGCTTCTGCCTAATGATTTGGTCTATTTTCTAGCATTTCCTAATGCTATTGTCTCATTGCGTGGCTTAGTCTGCGAGATGACGGAGCCTATGACACCCATTAAAAACTGTGTGATTTTTGGAGCGGACTCTCTTGGAGTTGAAATCGCCAAAGTACTCCTTAAAAAAGGCATTGAAGTTCAAATCATGGATAAGAATATTGAATTGTGTCGCAAAGCCAATATTGAACTTAAAAACAAAGCAACCGTTTTAAAAACAACATACGATGCGGATCACATTATCACTAAAAATCGTTTTGATACAGATATGTTTATTGCCGCAACCAAAAATGATGAATATAATATTACAAAATGTATTGAAGCAAAACAAAAAGGAATTAAGAAAATCATTGGCATTAATAATGATATTGCCTACTCCTCTTTAATGCGCAATCTCAATATTGAAGTCGTTCGAGGTGAAAAAATTAATGCTTACTAC
>JAJOKG010000075.1 GCA_021206415.1 Sulfurospirillum sp.
TTTTTTTAAGCATTGTTGTTTTTGTAGTGGTGTGGTTTTTGTGTCTCGTGAAAGCTTACATGTAACGCTATTTGAGGCGACCAAAAACGGTGTATGTCTCCCAGTAAATATCGATTGATTCTTTGAGTTTTTCATCCGTTAGGGTTGTCTTTTTTTTTAACTCCAAAGCGTTGTATAAGGCCATCTTGCAAGATAGAAGTATCTTTTTTAGGATTTTTAAGATAGGCCATCATTGCTTTTTTTTACTTCCGCTTCGCTGCTATATTTCAGTAGATATCGGTAAAAAAATTTGTCAATTTTTACAGCCAATTCTTTGTGGCAAGAAAGACAGTTTTGCTCATATACATTTTGTTTTGCACAGCAAATGGAGCTAATAACCAATAAAAAGAGAATATGTTTTACCATGAAATTTTCACACGTGTTCCTTGATTTGCTTGAGAGTCAATCTTTACATGTAAAGAGTACTCTTTAGCAATTGCCCAGACGATATTCAGCCCAATACCAAACCCTCCCACACTTCTATCAAAGCGCGTGTAGCGTTCAAAAACTTGATGGATTTGACTCTCTTGTATTCCTCGACCGCTGTCTTGAATGACAATGCCCTCAGGGCTAAGGCTAAGATAAATAGAGCCTTGGATGGTGTTGTATTTAATGGCATTGGAGAGAATATTATCAATCAATTTAGCCATTTTTTTTCGATCAATGATTAAGGTGATATTCTCTTGTAAATCCGTGCTTATCGTAATCTTTTTTGATTCTAAAAGCAGTGTAAAATACTCAATGCGCTCTTCAATGAGTGTCTTAAGATCAACGCTTTCATCGTGTGAGCCCATATGATTTGAAAGAACCAAATAGGTTAAATCATCATAAAGGTTTGAGATAGTTTTAGAGGCAATACTCATGCGTTTAATCTTCTTTGCCAAGGCGCTATCGAGTGTTTCAAGTTCAATCATCTCAATGTTGGAGAGAATGGCATTAATGGGAGTGTTAAGTTCATGTGTAGTGTCTTTAATGAAACGATCTAACAGTACAATAGTCTCTCTCATGGGACGCAAAAGAAGGTTTAGTAAAAAATAACCAATAACCACTAACACGCCAAAGATAAGCCCACCATAAAGAAGGAGTTTGCGGTAGACTTTACGATCCCATCGCTTTGGCGCTGGAACTTCAAGAACAATGTAGCGTGCACCCAAATAGTAAGACTCTAACTCTTTAATAAAGTAAATTCTTCCATTTTCGAGATAAATATCTTCATAAAGATTGACTTTTTTAGCATGCAGAGTCGAGAAAATTTGTTTGAGTGAACTATCGTAAATGGCAGAGTTAAAGCGCTCATCTCTTGGGTACGTTTGTTCTTTTTCAAAGTTTACATGTAAAGATTTTAGGCGTGCAATTTGCTCATTAGTGAGGTTTGAAAGGCTCTCTTTTTGATTTTGAAGCATTAAATTACGTTCAAATCCATAGTATAAAAATGCCACAAAATGCCAAAATAAGCAAGGTTAAAAAAGGCGTAAAGCCCCAAAAAACGACCAAAGCGTTTTTTTCTCACTAGAGCGTAAATTTATATCCCAGTTTTTTAATGCTAACAATCTGTTCTTTCCCTATTAGTTTGCGAAGGTTTTTAATGTAGGTGCGAAGGGTATCGTCACTGCCTTGTTCGTTGTAATCCCAAAGGTGCGCCATAAGTGTCTCATGGCTAATAATTTCATTTTTCTTTTGAAGGAAAAGTTTCAGCAGTTTTGCTTCTTTGTTTTGAAGCTGTATGGCATGATTGTTGATAAAAAGTTGATGTGTTTGTGTGTCATATTCACTGTTTTCATTCAGGGTTATTTTGTTGCTTTGCGTATGAAAAAACTCTCGTTTTAAAAGAGTTTCAATGCGAAAGAGAAGCTCTTTTAAGGCAAAAGGCTTACGTATATAGTCATCACATCCGCTTTTATACCCATGTTCAACATCTTCGATACTGTTTAAGGAAGTGAGAAAAATCGCAGGGGTATTTCGTGATTCTTTACGCATTTTACAGAGCAGTTCAAAGCCGTTTAGATATGGAACATTGACATCGAGTAAAAGAAGGTCAAATTGCTGTTCATAGAGGATCTCTTCTGCTTTTTCTCCATCATAAACAGGGGTGACATCATACCCCTTAGACTCTAGAAACTCGCACACGGTTTCACTTAAGTTCGTGTCATCTTCTAAAAGGAGTAGTTTAGTTTTCACGCTGTTCTCTTCGTTGTTTTTCTGCTTCATAAAGCGCTTTTTGTTCATCGTTCATTTGCTCAAAACGTTGTGTGAGTTCTTTCAAAAAACGCTCCATTTTTACCTCTTCGACATAGCCAATTAACGCAATTAACTCTTCCGTGCTCATTTCACTAAAATCTGTTTTTGCAAACAGTGTTGAAAGTAAAAAAAGAGTGAAGAAGAGTGCTCTTTTCATGCTTACTTACGAACCTCGTTTATCCATGTGGCCAGTTGCTTCACCACATCTGCCGTCGCAAAATTAAAGGCTTCTACCACACCCGCTGCTCCATTGGTATTGGTGACATCTTTTTTAGAAGAGAGGCGAGCACTGCCTAAGACTTCACCGCTTTTAAGTTCAATAAGATGCACCCGAAGACTAATATACACATATGATTTTCCACCTTCAACGAAAACTTCTTCAAAGTTGTGTAAAACGGATTCTAGGACTAAGTTGTTTGCGGCCATAGAAGTACCAGAAATGACTGATTCAAAATGATTTTGGTCTTCTAAAGCTTCCGTGATGAGGTGTTGGAGTTTTAAACTAGGGGTTTCACTCCATATGCCATATTTGTAAGGCTGGGTCGCACCACCTTTTTTGTACAAGATAGCTCTGGTATTGAGTCCGCTAGGTGTGTCAATACGTGCAATTTTGAGTACATCGTTGTTGTGTGTCTCAAATCGCTCTAGTTTAATCATGGGATCAAGCGAGTAGTTGAAGGGTTTGAGTGTTGTCTCTTTAACACTACAACCACTAAAAAGTAAAAGGGCACAAAGTCCTAAGAGTTCTTTTTTCATCATTTATCCTTTTTAATTATTAGAGTTCTTGCAGAACTCTTGATACACCTTAAGTGCTTTTCCTTCTTGCAAAATGAGTTTTGTAAGAAGTCTATTCATTAGGAGCTGGTTGGATGGTCTCTGATTTAAAGAGAATATCACTCGGGCTGTCTTTAAGATTATTAATTAAACTTTTTGCTTCGTTTAAGACCAAATGCAACTCTTCAAGGGTACTTTGAAGAGGGATAAGATTTTCTTTGACCAAAAGGTCAATATCAAAAGAGCCTTTTTCTAATTTTTGATTTAATCCACGCATAACCGTATTCACACTTTTAGCAGCTTCTCGTACGTTATCCATCGTATCAATGCCTGTATTATCAATGGCGGAGGTAAAGGAGCGTGACATAGTTTTGATGCCATTGGCCGCTTCAATAGACTCTTTGAGCAGTTGGTTAATCTCTTTATTGTGTGCTTCAATATTTGCCATGGTTTTACTCGTAGACTCAGCAATTTTAGCACTGTTTTCTAAAATAGCTTCAAAATGCTTGAGGTTTTTATCGCTCATAATGCTCTCTGCACGTTCAAAAATTTTCTCTGCTTTGGCACTGACTGAGGTAATGGTTTTATCCAGACGTGAAAAGGTAGAAGGGCGAGAATAAATAATGCCATACTCCTCTTTTGAACTTCCCGTTTTAAGTTCTTTAGAGTCATTTTGACTGCCTTGAAGTTGAATGTAACTCAGCCCCGTAATGCCTTGCGCTTCAATGACAGCGTAAGTACTTTCTTTAATGGGTGCGTCTTCTTGTACACGAATGATGACCAAAACCTCTTCGGCATTTTTAGGGTTAATGGTAATGGCTCGCACTTCACCAATTTGCACCCCATGCAACTTCACAGGGGCTTTTTCATTCAGACCTGAGACAGACTCTTTGGTAGCCACTTGGTAAAATTTAAAACTTCCCTCATCCGAGTAACGCCCCAACCAGACAATTGAGACAACACTGCCAATGAGCAAAACAAAAACAAACGCTCCAACCAAAATGTAACTTAAACGATTTTCCATTTTTGCCTCAACTTAAAAAATTTTTCAATGCTTCATTGTGGGTCTCTTTCAATGATGCCATTGTACCTTCAAACAACACTTTTTTGTCCCCTAAAATAATAAAACGATCCAACACATTGGCAATGGTCTCTTTATCGTGAGTCACCATCACCACGGTAATGCCTAACGTATCTCTTAATGTGACAATCAGCTCATCAAACGCTCTGGCACTTTGTGGGTCAAGCCCAGAGGTAGGCTCATCTAAAAAAAGAAGCTTCGGATCAAGGGCGAGTGCTCGTGCAAGTGCTGCTCTTTTTTTCATTCCGCCACTGAGTTCTGAGGGGTACATGGTGGCAACTTTTGCCGGAAGCCCGACCATAGAGAGTTTCATAAGGGCAGATTTTTCAATCAGCCAATCAGGCAGGTTCGTATACTCTTTCATCGCAATGCTGACATTTTCAAGAATGGTTAAAGAGGTAAAGAGTGCGCCAAATTGAAACAATACGCCCCACTGCCTACGTAAACGCTCTGCCATTTTTGAAGAGGAGGTCGCAACGTTCGTACCAAGTACGGTGATAGAGCCTCCGCTGATTTTTTGAAGCAAAATCATCTCCCGAAGCAGGGTTGTTTTACCACTACCACTACCGCCTAAAAGCCCAAAAATTTCCCCTTTGGCAATGCTAAAACTCACTCCATCGTGAATGGTGTGTCTGCCAAAACGGGTAATAACATCTTTGGCTTCAATGAGTGTGCCATTTTTCATAATTTTAGCTCCGTTAAAAAGACGGAGATAAGTGCGTCCATCGCAATCACCCAAAAGATGGCATTGACCACGCTGATGGTGGTGTATTTTCCCACACTCTCAGTATTGCTCGTGATTTGAAAACCACGAAAACAGCCAATGGTCGCAATAATACAACCAAAAATAGGCGCTTTAACCAAACCAATGATGAGGTGCTTTAACGCAACGGTCTCCTTAATACGGTCGATAAATTCCACAAAACTGACATCTAATCGAGTAGAGGCGATGACCATTCCCCCAAAAATAGAGACCACATCGGCGAAAAAAACCAAAAGAGGCAGAGAGATAATGAGCGCAAACAAGCGAGGAAGCACCAAAAAATTCCACGGTGAAAACCCCATGGAGCTCATCGCATCAATCTCATCGGTCAGTTTCATCACCCCAATTTGCGCCGTGTACGAAGAGGCACTCCGTCCCGCAACGACAATGGCCGTCAGCAATGGGGCAAGTTCACGCACCGCTGAGATAGTAATCATCTCGACAATGAAAATATTGGCGCCAAATTTCTCAAGCTGTGCCGCACCTTGATAGGCGATGACCACACCAATTAAAAAAAGAGGTCAGTAAAATAATAGGAATCGCCCCAGCACCGCTTTGCTCAATGTGATACAACGTTGCTTTCAAGCGAAACGTGGAGGGTTTCACCACAAGCGTGCTGATGGCATGTGAAAGCTCTCCTGTGAAAGAGAAAAAAGAGGCAAGGGTTTTGTAGCCCTCAATCATGGTTTTACCCACATTTTCAAGAAAAGAGAGGAGTGCCAACTCTTTTTTCGCTTGAGGCACTTCGTGGGGATAGTGTGTTTTGCAGATAGAAAAAAGGGTTTCAAACGCTTTGCTTTCGCCCGTTGTGTGAACCACGCAGTGCTCTTTTTCGAGTTTTTGAATGTGATGCAAAAGAAGCATAATGCCGTGAGTATCGAATGTTTCAATGCCACTAACGTCAAATGTATAAGAAGCGTGAGGTTTACATGTAAGGGTTTCAAAAGCGTTTTGAAGCGTGCTTATGGATTCTTTGACCCACTTACCACGCACGATGACACGAAAGCCCTCAGAGCTTTGCGAGACAAGAAGCGGAGGCTGTTTTTTCATCGCTTGCAACCTGTTTTTGTTTATTATAACATAAGGTAAGTAAGGGCGAAATTTTGTGGTTTTGGTCGGAGAAAAAGCGTTACATGTAAAGGTTGAAAGTATGAAATTATGTATAAATATCGCCCCTGCTATCTACTTTTAAAATTTTAATTTCATGCTCATTCATATAAAAAAGTATGCGATACTTGGAAACTCTCAATCTAAAAATAGGAGGAATGTCGTCGCCTACTAATCGCTTGACGTCACCTTCTGGCAACTTAACAATGGCGGTATAAAGACGTTTTTGTAAGGTATGGTCGTATTTTTCAAAGCTTTTCTCAAATGTTTTAGAAAAAGAGATTTTCATACATTGTACTTTTTAGCAAAATCGCTCTGCTCTACAAATGTATCGGTATTCATAATATTTAAAATCTCTTCTTTATCTTTTGCATCTAAAAGAAGCGTTGCCTTCTCTTTGGATTGTGATGTTTTAAAATAAGCCTCTAAACTTTCACGCAAAATCTGAGAAACAGACTTTTTTTCCAAAAACCCAAATGCTCGTGCTTGTTCGTACAGTTCTTTGTCAATGGTTAGACTAATTCTATGCATAACGTGCTCCCTAGATGTAGTGATGTATAAGCATCATTATAGCACAACACCTTGTAGAACTCCAAAAACAATCAAGAGTTACATGTAAAGCTGTAAACCTTCTTCTAATGCCCACGACCCAAAAGTTCTGAGGCTTCCATGACCACCATAAACGCTTCATCATCCACGCTTTGAATGAGCTCTTTGAGTCTAGGAATTTTGCTATTTTCTACCACTAAAAATATCATGCGTTTCTCTTCGTGTTCAAAAATGCCACTGCCTTGCACAATGGTTCCATACGGTCCTAAGTGGTGCACGATGGTCTCGCAGAGTCTCTCAATTTGGCTTGAGACAATGTGCACGACTTTTTTGGAAGGTCCACGGGTGAGAAAGACATCGATGCTTTTGGCGGAGATGTAAATGCTCACCAAACTCCAGAGTGCCAAATCCACATTTTTCGCAATCAACGCAATCGCCACAATAATCAACATATCGATGATGAGCATGACCGTTGAGGCTTTGATACTACTTTTTGAGGCAATAATTTTAGCGATAATGGTCGAACCACCTGCTGATGCTTGCCCGCTTAAGATAAATCCTAGCCCAATGCCCACGCTAATGCCACCAAAGATGGAGGCTAAAATGACATCTTGACTCAGTGGAGCGATATGCATCCACGCACGCATCCCATCAATACACATCGAAGTAAGACCAATGGCGATAATGCTTCGAAGGGTAAAATGTTTGCCAAAAAACTTCGTGCCCAAAAGAAGCAATGGAGCGTTGATGACCATCATCATCACACCCACGGGGTAATGAAAAAGGTAGTGTATCAAAAGGGCCATACCGCTTGTTCCGCCCGTGACAAGGGCATTTGGGATAAAGAGTGCGACCATGCCATACGCCAAAAACAAAGAACCTAAAACAATAAATCCATAATTTTTTACTTCTGCTGTTACTTTCACGAAAACCTTTACATGTAAAAATAATTTTTCGGATTGTAGCACATAATTTTCGATGTATAGGGCGTTTTGTGCGTAATTTTTAGGGTTTACATGTAAAAATATGACTACGGGGAAGTTTTTGGTAAAATGGGCGCAGTGAAGTTGTGGAAAAGGAACGTGTGAATGGATAGGAACCGTAGAATTGTGAATTACTCGCTTATCGCTTTGGCGGGGAGCGGTGTGTACTTTAGTGTAAAAACCATGTTTAACTCTTTAGAACCTCCCAAAAAAGCTCGTTTGGATGCTGCTACATTTATTGACACGACCACCCTCCCCTTGAATGAAGTCTCGTTTTTTACGTGGCAGAAAAAACCGCTTTTTATTCTTAAAAAAGATGCAACCCTTAGCTTAGATGAAAAACGTGATGTGAAAATTGGTGAGCATTATTACACGGTGATGATAGGCATTTGCACCCATTTAGGTTGTGTGCCAAAGTATGAAAGCGATCTCAAACGCTTTATTTGCCCTTGCCACAATGGGCAGTTTGATCAAAATGGCATTGCCCTTTCAGGACCTGTGAGCAAACCTTTAGTGATTCC
>JAJOKG010000136.1 GCA_021206415.1 Sulfurospirillum sp.
TTTGTTTTTTGGTCTTTAAGCTCTACTACGCCAACCACTTCACCCTTAACATAGATGACACCATCGGCTTTTTTTCCATCGGTTTCGTTTTTCTTTTCACGCTCTAGGTTGAAGTTACTAGGGTTTGTGCTATCAAGCGTGTAGCCCAAACATGCTTCAAAAATATCTTTTAAAAAACCATCTTGATACTTTTCTTCTTTGACGGTTTTTATAAAGTCTATTTTTGCTAAAAATTTTTGATACGCAGCCCAACGAAGAGCGACTTTGCTTTCATCTTGCACAAATGTGGTTAATACGGATTTTTGAAAGAGTGCCAAAATAGAAACCTTTGTTTTACATGTAAAGATATTTTAACATACAAACGCTTTGCTTGACAAAAGGGCTAAACTTTTAATCTTTTCTCTTTACATGTAAAAGCAAAAAATTGCCCTAAACTCTATTTTCTTCCTTTAAACGATAGGTCATAACCAAATTAAAACAAAGCTCACTGAGCATCAGCAAGTCCCACATGGAGAGGATTTCTAAAAAGGGCATACCCTCACATAAAGCTTCAAAATCAATCTTACATGTAAAGACATAGGCATCATTGGGAGCGCCTAGTTCTGGGAGATTTAGGGAGTATTGAAAGGAAAAGAGAATGTTGGGATTTCGATTCATTCGACGGATACGTTTAAGCGTTCCATCGTAATCTTTCTCGCTCAAGCAAATCTCTGAGTGAATGTTGTGCGAAAGCACATTGCGCACAAAAGAGAGGATATCAAAGAAGTTTTCGTACTGCTCTTTGAAAAGCTCTTGCATAAAATTTTTAAAAGGGCTCTCAAACCGCAAACTCTCCACCATCGCCATACAAATGCCCCTAAAAGCATTAAACTCAACAAAATACTCAAACAAGGAGATGGTTTCACTGGTTGTCTGACGCGCATTAATAAGAAGCTCTTGAATGATTTCTGCATTGAAGTAGTACGCTTTTCCCTCTTCATACTTTTTCACCACAAAGAGGCTTCTATCGAGCAAATCTTCTGTTTTAGAGAGCTTGCCCAAAAACTCACCCATATGTAAAAAGTAAAAATTTTGCTCTACTAAGAGCAAAGCATCATCGAGTAACACATCTTGTGAAGTCATTTTTTCTTATCCAATCGCACTTTAACCTCTTGATACACCGCACACTCGCCCTTTTGGCTCATCAAATGCGGGGTGAGAACATTGCCATTTTTAGCGCCACTGTACAGCAACAGACAATCATCTCTTAATTCCGAACAAGGCATCACGGCATATTCACAGCTTCCATACGCACTGCTTAGAAGCACCCTATCCTCTTGCTCTAAACCCAAACTTTTAGGCACATACAAATAATCATCGGTGATAAATTGCGAATTAAGCGACCTGTTTTGCTTAGCGCTGATGAGGTAAAATCCCTCATCCATCAAAGGCTCTTCTTCAAAAGATTCTAAAAATTCAAACCGACCGCTGGGCGTATAAAAGCCTTTAGCATACGGCAAATCCTCATAGCTTTTGGAGATTAAAAAACCCTCTTTTTGAACACTATTAGAAGCAATAACTTTTTCAAGAATTGTCTGCTCCTCTTCCAAAGGCGTGTATCCAAAGGCATTTAAGAGTGTTTGACTCAGTGCATACTCACTAATCCCCACCTCACTCTCAACGATTTTTGGCATCTTTCCAATGAACGGATGCCCGTAGCTCAGTTTCACGTCCTCTTTTTCCAAAAACGAACACGCAGGAATGACTAAATGCGCTTTTTGTGAGGTTTTATTTTCATGCAAACCAAAGTAGACCACACACGAAGCTTTCTCAATTCCCTCTCTCACCTTTAAGGTGGAGGGCATTTGACTCATAGGATTGCCCCCTTGAATAAACACTAACTCAAACTTTGAAAAATCGACCACTGGCAGAGGCTCGGTTTTGGCTTTCACTTTAAAAGGTGCATAAAATCCAAAACCGCTATTGCTAAGATACCCAACACCACACCCCTCTTTTCCAAAAAGTCCCAAAAGTGCTCCTAGTGCATCAATGGAGCGTAACACACTGTGCCCAAAGCGGTACTTTTGAACTCCAACCCCCGCTAAAATACACACTTTTTTACCGTGAATCAGTTCTAAAAATTGCTCTATGTGCGAAGTTGAAATATCGGCTTTTAAAAGTAACTCCTCTTGAGAAAAGCCCTCAAGAAACTCTCGAAACGCTTCAAAATTAAGCGTGCGCTCTTGCAAAAACACCTTATCTTCTTTGTTTACATGTAAAAGCGCTTTGGCTAGGGCTAAAGCTAGAAAAAGATCACCTTTGGGTTTAACTTGAAGGTGCAACGCCGCATGGTTAGCAAGGTCTATTTTAACAGGGTCAATGACAATGAGTGTCTTGCCTTTTAAGGATGGCAACATGTGCGAGTTGGTCACAGAGGGGTTTCTCCCCCAAAGAATCACCACCTCCGCCTCTTTTACATGTAAAGGTGAAAGCGCTAAATTTGCCCCTCTTCCCTCGCAAATTCCAGCATCTCCCGCCTCATCGCACAACGAACCTGAGGCTAAAATGGCATGGTGTTCCGCAAAAAAACGTTTGCTTGCACTTTGCATCACCCCTAAATTACCACTGCCTTTAAAATAGAGTGTTTTAGAGGGCGCATGGCATTTAAGCTTTTCGACTAAAATCTTTAAAGCCTCATCCATAGAGATGCTCTGCCCCAAATAGCGAGGCTCTTCAATGCGTTCAAACTGGTGGTAATGGTTGAGGTGGTGACACAAATAGCCTTGGGTGATGGGATGGGCTTTGTTGCCTTTAAGCTTTAAGTTCTCTGCAACAACAATGCTACATCCATCAAAACAATCAAGCGGACAGGTTGTTAAACGCATTTTAACGCCCCTTTGGTGTGTTTAAAAAAGAAGGCCGAAGCCTCCTTATCAAGGTTTAGAGTGTAATCTCTTTAATATCTGCAATCGACTTAAACGCCGTGTAAATAGACGCAATGAGGTTTTGGCGATTGGCTCTTAGTTCAGGATTTTCGGCATTAACCATGACGTTATCAAAAAAAGCATCAATGTGCGGTTTAAGAGCAAACAGCGCGTCCAAATGCGCTTCAAAACTCTCATAATTTTTCGCATTAACCGCAGTAAACGCATCAAAGAGTGCCGTTTCGTACGCATTTTCAAAGAGCGCTGGATTGATGCTGAGTGTTTGGTTCATATCCATGTTTTTGATGATATTTGCCACACGTTTAAAGGTTGAAAACATCTCTTTAAAGCCATCATCTTGCACCATCGTTGCAAGCGCTTGAATCTTTAACGATAAGCGGACAATGTCTCGCTCTCCACTGCTAATAACCGCTGAAATAATAGAAGGATTGACATCGAAAAATTGATACATTCGCTCCAAAAAGAAGCTCTCTAAAAGCGCAAAATCAAACGCTTTATACCCTTGTGCGAGCGCTTTTAAATCTTTAGAAATGTCAAACGCAATGCCTTGTTCTAAGACAATTTTCACAATACCATTGACCGCACGGCGAAGCGCATACGGGTCTTTGTTTCCTGTGGGGATTTTGTTAATGCTAAAAAGCGCAATAAGTGAATCAAGCTTATACGCCAAAGCGACAATAGCGCTAAAAAGCGTACTTGGAAGCGCACTCTCCTCAGAATTTGGAAGGTACTGCTCTTTTAGGGCAAGGGCAAAGAGTTCATCCTCCCCCGCTTCTTTAGCGTAGTAGTAACCCATTAAGCCTTGAAGTTCGGTAAACTCATAAACCATTTCGCTGAGCAAATCGCTCTTAGCATACAAGACCGATTTTTCCATCAGTGCGTTTAAGCTCTGTTCATTTAAACGACTGTGCTCTGCTATGAGTCTCTCTTGGTACTGCTCACTTAAATAGAGCGCTATGGCTTTTTCACGCTCGGTTTTATCCATCAAAGAGCCTAAGCCATCCAAATAGGTAATATCTTTAAGCCCCTCATAGCAAAGCCCTTTTTTAAGGTCGTTGTCTAAGAAGAACAATGCGTCAGATAGACGGGCACGAAGCACTTTTTCATTCCCTCTAACAATAAGGTCATAATCATCGCTAATGGCGTTCGAAACCACGATAAAACGATTGGTCAGTTTGCCCTCTTTAAAGACAGGGAAGTAGCGTTGATTCTCTTTCATGGAGGTAATAATCACCTCAGGAGGCAGACGTAAAAAACGCTCTTCAAAACTTCCAATTAACGCCGTAGGATACTCGGTAATCGCTACAACTTCTGCCAAAAGAGCTGCATCAATCTCAATGCTCACACCCTCTTTTGCCTCAATCGCTTTAAACGCATTTAAAATGATTTCTTCACGTTTTGAAGGATAAAGCACCACGCCACGCTGGGCCAAACGCTCAAAATAATCGCCCGCAAACATATACGCAAAAGGCTCATACGAGATGGTACGGTGTGGGTATGAAAAGGGTGTGGACTCGACACCAAACAAGGAAAACGGCACATGCTCATCACCTAACATACAGCCAAACCAGCGAATCGGGCGAATGAAACTCTCTTCCAAAAAGCCCCAACGCATGGACTTTCCAAAATTCAGCCCCTTAATAAACTGCTCGATCATCTCTTTAAGCAGTGGTTTAGAACTTTGAGGCGCAATGGTTCGCTTGTAGTACAAAACCTCTTTGCCATCTTTCATCGCCGTAGCAATTTCGCTAAATTCTACACCGCATTTTTTCGCAAATCCTAAAGCCGCAGGAGTTGGTGCGCCATCTTTCAGCGCAACACTCAGAGGTGCTCCAAAAAACTCCTCTTCTTTTTCTCCTTGTTCAGTCGGGAAAGACTCGTGCCAGAGTACTAAACGACGAGGTGTATAGTAAAACTCAAACGCACACGCCAAAGCATTTTTTTTCTAAAATATCAAGCCATTGTTTTTCGATGGTAGGAAGTTCTTTTAAAAAGGGAATTGCAGGAAGTTCTTCAACGCCAATTTCTATCAAAAGGGGTTTGATCATGGATCGACCTTTACATGTAAATAATTTAAGCCGATTGTAACGCAAAGTTGGTTAAATCGTCCTTTTACATGTAAAGGAAGAAGCCTTTTTATCGGCTTGATTTGCACGTTCCAAAGAGTTTCGCAAACAACCAAATGGAAGGACAAAAATCCGTAATCGCCCAAATCACAATCATGCCAATCACAAAACCAAGTAACACGGTTCCATAAATCGAGCCAATACTCATCAAATACATCGCCACCAAAAGCACCCCAGCCATCACCAAACGTTGCAATTTTTCAGCACACACCATCATTCTCACCTTTTATGTTAGTTATAAGGGAGAACTATAAAAATAAAGGACTTAAAAAAGTGTTATTTTTGTGACTTAATCTTTTAACGTATGGAAAATCGCAGTCACAGGAAAATGATCAGAATAGCCCTCTCCTAGATGCTTTCCTTTGCCTCTATCGCTGATTTGCCATCGTTTTGGGTTACCCTTTTCATCGAGTAGGTAAGGTGCTTCAAACCGTTTCAAAGAGTTGGGTTTATACTCAATGCCTTTGGCATCGTAAAGCGTTGGCGCAATGACGATGTGATCGAGTGCGGTTTTTTGTTTGCCATAACTGTGCGAGTAGCGCTCGTTTTGTGGCAGGTCATACCATGTGTTATACAAAGAGGCACTTTTATCCCCTACCCCTAAAACCGTGACAAAGCCTAAACCCCAATCCTCTTTTTGCACCTGATAAGGTGAGTTAAAATCGCCCAACAAAATAAAGGCTTTGCCTTTTTCTTTGAGCAAACTATTTTTTTAAAGTTGTCGCATAGACAAGGCGTTCATCCTCCTTTTCCTTATGCGCTGGCCAATGGTTAATGTAAACATCTAAAAGATTTTGTTCTATCTTAAGTGTGATGCGGTGTATGCCTCTGGGTTGGTCTTTCATAAACAAAGAGTCGCTCTTTGCAATGGGAAAACGTGAAAGCAGTGCGGATTCGATAGAGACACGCTCTTTTTTCTTCGGATAAAAAAGATAAGGGTACTTTTTAGCGCCTAAAGCGTTATTTAAACGCTTTAAAATCGTCTCATTTTCAACCTCTGCAAGGGCAATCACATCCGCATTTATATCGCCAATGACCTGTGCGATGTGTGCGATTTTTTGCTCCACCATCGCTTCATTCCACCCGTGTTTGGTGTTGGGTGAGTATTCTTTATATTCATTCCCATTTTGGGTGGCATCAAAAAGATTTTCAATGTTATACGTGGCGACTTTAAACTCTAAGCCAAAAAAGAAAAAAAAGGAACAAAAAAGAAGTAAAAAAACGCATTAAAACTCACTGCTTGAAGACATCGGCTCAAACTCACCCGATTCGGTGTTAAAATACTCCAATTCACCCGTATCTAAACGATAATACCATGAGCGAATAAAAAGCTCACCTTCATTGACACGACGCTCTACATCTGGATAGGTGAGAAGATTTTTAGACTGAAAAAGCAGGGAAATTTTCTCGGTTAATTCCAAACGCTCTTCATGTGAAACGCTCTGCGAAATCAACTTTTGTGTCACATAGTTTTTCGCTTCAAGCCCTAGTTCTAGCCACTTTTTAACATGCACGAGATTAATATCGGTAATCTTTGTGTACATCGTCTCAATCGCCCCACAATGCGAATGCCCACACACGATAATATCAGTCACTTCAAGTACAGAAACCGCATACTCAATGCCTGCTGCTGTGGCGTGGTAGTCATTATCAGGAGCAAACGGTGGGACAAAATTGCCCACATTACGCAGTACAAATAAATCCCCAGGAGCAGAGAGCGTAATTAAAGAAGGATCCACCCTTGAATCACTACACGCAATAAATAAAACCTTTGGATTTTGACCGTTTTTCACCAAGTCTAAAAACTTATTTTCATACTTTTTAAACTTCGTATCTTTAAATTTTTCATAGCCACTGATTAAATCCGCAATTTTCATTCTTCATCCTTTTGAGATTTTCGAAAGTATACAAAAAGAGTCCAAACAAAGAAATTACAAGCACAAAAGTGATTATAATAACTCCAATTTTTTTAAAGCATAAAGGAACATCATGGAATTTAAAAACGCAACCATTTCAAAAAAAAGCCAAATGTCTATTTTGATGGCAAAAGTCGTCAGCTACACCGTAAAAATGTGAAGATGGTACGACTAAAAACGCTAGGTGTGATGCAAGAAGGTGATTATACGTTTAACACAGGTGCTGCTGAAGTAATGGAGTTTTTAAGCGGTGAACTCAGCGTGGAATTACCCAACCAAACAGAGCCTTTAGTGATTCAGGGGGAAGCCACCTTTGAAGTACCCGCAAATTCTAGTTTTACCTTACATGTAAAAACCGTAGCAACCTATTGTTGCGCATACGCTAACTAAAAAAATTAAAGTGCCTTAGCAAAACGCATTGCTGAGGCAAACGCCCATTGAAAATTAAAACCACCCAATTCTCCTGTGACATCTAAGACTTCACCGATAAAATAAAGCCCCTCGCATTTTAAACTTTGCATCGAAGCACCATTGATTTCATCCGTACAGACGCCACCTCGTGTCGCTTCGGCTTTGGTGTAGCCAAAATTTCCAGCAGGTGAAAAGGTGTAGGCTTTGAGTGAGCTCAAAAGCTCTTTTTCGCTGGCATTTAATTTTGAGAGCACTTTATCTTCCAGACCCACCGCATCTAAAAAGGCTTTGCTAAAACGTTTGGGAAGTCCAAGTGCGGTGGTTATCTGCTTTTTGGCATGGGTTTTAAATAAGGCTTCCATCGAAGCGATATGGGGTAAAAAGTCAATGCAAATGTTCCCTTTTTTCCAATACAAAGAACCACTCAGCACACAAGGACCGCTAATGCCTTTGTGCGCAAAAAGAAGGTTTTCACTAAAGGTTTTACCCTCTACATGTAACGTCACAGGCAAGGCAATACCGCTCAGTTCCTTCATCCAAAACTGCTCTTTTTGAAGGGTTAAGCCTACCAATGCAGGAGAAGGCGTGATAAGGCTATGCCCAAACTGCTCTGCGATTTTAAAGCCAATATCACTCGCCCCTATGCTTGCATAACTAAGCCCACCACTGGCGACCACCAACTTTTTGGCATGAATTTCACCCTTGTTTGTGTGAATGATAAAATGCTTCTCTTTTCTTACATGTAAAACTGTCGTAGAGAGATAAAAGGTGCAAAAAGCACTCAATCGCCCAAAAATAGAGACCAACTCTTTAGCAGAGTTGGAACAAAAGATTTGCCCATGAGAGCGCTCTTCTAAACTTAAACGCTCTTTCTTAACAAATGTGAGCGTTGCAGAGGCATCAAACGCGTCTAAAATGGGCTTTACAAACGCCCTATTTCCCAAATAATTCGCTTCACTCGCATAACGATTGGTAAGGTTGCACTTGCCCCCACCTGAGATGAGCAGTTTTGCACCTATTTTGGCATTGCTATCAATGAGCGCAACATCGCTTCCTTGCAGATGCGAAGCCGCCATTAAGGCACTTGCCCCCGCTCCAATAAAACAAATATCGTGAATTTTCAAGCCATGCACTTTTGATTATTTTTGTGGCACACACACATAACGCACGGTTGCACCCAGCAGCAGGGTTTCATGATGCGCCAAAGGGGCTTGTGTGGGAACAGAGGAGAAAGACTTAGCCATCGGAGCTGCTGCTCTCATTAAAATGGGATGTGATGATGTCGTATTTTCAAAAACCACCTCTTTTACCACACAGGTTTGATGGGTCTCTTTGGAAAAAGAGAGGGCTTGCTCATTGGCTACTTTAAGCAAGGATGAGCGCAGAGCCAAACGGTTTGCCTGTTGCACCTCATCGCTTACCACCCATGCCAACGCCCCTTGATGGGTGATGACACTAGGCGCTTTTACCTTTTCTAGTCTTTCAACCAGCGTGTTGTACTGCTCAACAGAACTCAACTCGCACGAAAAGAAGAGACTCCCCTTGTATCCCATAAAAATTTGTTTGTTATCTTTATAGTCATAAGAAGGATAAAGGCGATAGCCACCCCCTTGACACAGCTCATTTTTGCTATCAAAGCGCTTCACTTCCGCCACCAAAGCATTGAGATGCTCTTTAATGACATTGCTATTTTTATGCTCTTCTTCAAACGATAATTCACCACGCAGACGATCAGGAATCAACACACGTGTTACACTCTCTTGCGTAGTAATCTCCATATCTGCACTCAAAAACAGAGGAAAAATAGCCATCATAAAAAAAAGAAAAAAATCGTTTCATCCTAAAGCTCCTTTATACCATTTCAAATTCGCTAAAATTTTGACGAATCGCATCATAGAGGATAATGCCTGCCGAGGTAGCTTGATTGAGGCTTCTACCATTTTTTCCCATGGGTATGGTAATGGCATTGTCCCATTTTAACTGCATCAATTCCAGAGGAAGTCCTGTGGACTCGCCTCCAAAAAAAGAGAAAATCCCCCGCTTGAAAGGAGGCTTCAAAATAGGGTTTTTTCGTTTTGGTCGTTGCGAAGAAAAAAACGCTCTACTTTATCGGCATGCATCTTTAAAAAATCCTCTAAACTTTCATACACATGCACATCCAGCAAATGCCAATAATCAAGCCCTGCTCGCTTCACGGTCTTATCGCTAATCTCAAACATGGTGGGTTTGACAATGTGCAAAGAACAGTTAGCATTGACACACATACGACCAATGCTTCCTGTATTTTGAGGAATTTGAGGGTGAACTAAAACAATATTAAACATGGTTAAAAGATAATCGTTTTATTATCATGCACAAAAATGCGCTCTTCAAACACCAAATCAAGCGCATTGGAAAGAACGACTTTCTCCACATTGCGCCCTGCTTTTTGCATATCTCTCCAGCTCATCTCATGATTGACATGAATAACATCTTGCGCAATAATAGGTCCCTCATCCAAATGGTTATTGACAAAGTGTGCGGTTGCACCTATAATCTTCACACCTCTCTCATACGCCTGTTTATAGGGATTTGCCCCAATAAACGCAGGTAAGAACGAGTGGTGAATGTTAATCATCTTCTCTTCATAATGCCCTACAAACTCACTCGATAAAATACGCATGTATTTGGCAAGAACGATATAATCCACGCTGTATCCAGCCAAAACTTCCAATACTTTTGCTTCGTGCTCGACCCTGTTTAAACCCTCGTGGCTCACACAATGAAACGGAATATTAAACTTCTCACTCAAACCTTTTAAATCTTCGTAGTTTGAGACAATGGCTAAAATATTGGCATTCAAATCACCGCTATCGTGTTTGAGCAAAATGTCACCCAAACAGTGCATCTCTTTGGTTCCCATAAGGATAATATCTTTTTTGCGTGCCTCAAAAACATGAATGTTAGAACGTGCAGGAAGATAGGCTTGAAGTGTACCTTTAAACGCATTCAAATCCGCCTCTCCGTTTAACTCCGCACGCATAAAAAACTTGCCATTTTCCCTATCCACATACTCATCGTTTTTGATAATATTGAGCTGGTATTTAAACACCACATCCGCAATGCGGTAAATCAACCCCTTCTCATCAGGACAATCAATTTTTAAAATATAATTTTTTATTTATATCCATTACTACTTTGCCTCACATAATTCTTGAATTTTAGCTATACGTCTTTTTCGTAACTCATCTCCAATGGAGCGTCCCTCAAATCCTTCATTCATCACATCATGCACGCTAATGCCCCCATCAAAAGGCTTCTCCCAAATACCAAGAGCCATAGCTTTCTCTTTAACACCTTCTCTGTAATGCCCTAACCATTCGCATAAAGGCATATCAAGGCTTACATGTAAAAGCATTTCATCGCTAATTTCACCTTCTATAAAAGGCTGATTGCGAAAAAGACGACGGTAATGATTGGGGGCATCAAGTATTTCTAACCACACCAAAGGGTCTTGCTTGAGTCGATTGGCTACGATGTAAACAAAATAGTAAGAGGCTAGCTCCTCTTCAAAATTGTGCTTACATCGTATCAATTCACGAGCAATTTCAAAAAAACGATTTTCTACGTTACATGTAAAACATTTCTCAAACAAAAAGAGTTGATGCATGTAAAAGAGTCCATAATGCAAAAATGACGCATTAAAAAGCTTTTCAAACTCCCATAAAATACGTGGTTTCGTTAAATCCACAAGGCTGATTTCTTGCATAATTTCTAAACTTTTAGGCTCTATCTTAAAAACCCAAACGTGCGCTAAATTGCACAGCACGAAGGACTCTTAGGCTATCTTCTTTAAAAACGTTGTTCATCAATAATAACAAGCCTTTTTTTTTGCAATAGCCTCTTTTCCACCCCAAAAATCAAATAATTCTTGCGTAAAAATATTAACCATCATGGCATTCATACTAAAATCACGTCTTTTGGAAGCCTCTTTCTCGTCTTGACACACTTCAACCTCAAAAGCACTATGGCCAACACCACTTTTACGCTCAACACGAGGCAGAGAAAAATCAATCGCACCTAATCTATAAACAAAAAAACTTTTGCCAACACCCACAGCTCCCACACGTTTCATCACATCATCAAAAACATCAGGTGCCATATCGTACACTTCAATGTCCAAATCATGCAAAGGCGCATTTAAATAGAGATCTCTCACACTGCCTCCTACCAAATACACACGTTTGGTATAAGGCGCTAAAAATGTTTTGGCAGTTTCAAATTGCGTGAGAAATGACCCTGTGAGGTCTATGGGTAATTTCATTGTTGGGGCGTTTCCATTTTCTCCAACTGTTCATCAATCGTGGCTAAAAGGTACTCTAAAAAGTTTAAGGTTAAATCTATTTTGGCTTCAATATTTTTATTATTGGGCGATTGAAAGCCCTCAAAAAGAACTAAAATACGCTCTCTTAGATTTAAATAAAACTGTCGTTCTCTGTTTTCATTTGCGTTCTCTTCGCAACAAGAAGTACTCAAGGTGGTAGTAGAGAAAATTTCCTCACTGATTTCCAACATGGGTTCAGGCTCAAACGCATCCACGTCAATCTGCCGAGGCGGCTGTAACATTTGTGATTTTGCCTCTTCTTCTTTTGGCGCAACCTCTTCAAGCTCTTTGAGCGTCGATAAAATCATATCTTTTAATTCCATAGCTTTACCAACCACCTTTCAAATTCTAAAAATTCAACTTCCGAATTCATCGTTAAAAAAAACTTTTTCATCTCTTCATCGACACCGAGGTATTTTTTGCGAATCCCTGAGAGACGCTTAATCGCAATTTTCGCCTCTTTATTCTCAGGATTTGCCATTAATAGCTCCTTATAAATCTCCAAAGCCTCATTTTTGAGACCTTGAAGTTCATAAATCGAAGCAAGAGTCAGTGTTTTCATAGTTTATTAACGTAATCAGCAATGACTGAACCCATTTGCGTGGTTGAACACACCTCTTTCGCCCCATAGTTCGCCAAATCTTTCGTGCGATAGCCATCGTGAAGCACCTTTTTAATGGCACTCTCAATTCTATCGGCTGCTTTATTTTCACCTAGGGCAAAACGTAACATCATTGAAGCACTTAAAATGGTAGCGAGTGGATTGGCGATGCCTTGTCCTGCAATGTCAGGCGCTGAGCCATGAATCGGCTCAAACAAACCTACTTTGCCACCAATGGAAGCCGAAGGCAACAATCCAATGGAACCGCTGATCATACTCGCTTCATCACTTAAAATATCCCCAAAAATATTGCCCGTTAAAATCACGTCAAATTGTCTAGGGTTACGTACCAACTGCATCGCCGCATTGTCTACATACATGTGGGTCACGGTTACTTCTGGGTACTCTTTGGCAATTTCATTGACCGTGTCTCTCCAAAGTTGGCTTACTTCAAGCACATTGGCTTTATCCACAGAACAAACCTCTTTGCGACGCTTCATGGCTGAGTCAAACGCCACACGAGCAATACGCTCAATCTCAGGTTTGGTGTAAATCATCGTGTTATAGCCCGTAAAGCCATCATTGGCACGAGGCTCACCAAAGTAAATGCCTCCCGTTAGCTCTCTCACGACGAATAAATCAACCCCTTTAAGCACTTCAGGCTTAAGCGTACTGGCATCTAAAAGCTCATCAAACACAGCCGTTGGACGCAGATTTGCAAACAAGCCTAAGGCTTTACGAAGTTTTAAAAGACCTGTTTCTGGTCGAAACTCACGAGGCAAGGTGTCCCATTTTTGACCGCCAATCGCACCAAAAAGCACCGCATCGGCTTTTAAACACCCCTCAATGGTCTCATCAGGAAGTGGCGTGCCTTTAAAATCGTACGCCACACCACCCATCAGGTAGTCTTCATAACGCAGTTCAAAATCCTCTTTGGCACACACGCTATCCAATACCTTAATCGCCTCATCGACAATTTCAGGGCCAATGCCATCACCACGAATCACGGCTATGTTATAGATTTTTTTCATTTTTTCATCTCTTTTTGTGCATAATTCATCAATCCACCCGCAGCCAAAAGTTCTTGCATAAAAGGAGGGATGGGGGTAAATTTGTAGGTTTTTGAGCCATGGGTTATCTCGCCACTCTCCATAGAGATAGCAATGCTCTCACCCTCTTGAATCGCCTCAGTGTTGGGAAGCTCAAAAATAGGCAGTCCCGTATTAAACGCATTGCGGTAAAAAATACGTGCAAAACTTTTTGCCACCACCGCACTCACCCCAGCAGCTTTAAGCGCAATGGGAGCGTGTTCACGGCTACTTCCACAGCCAAAATTCTCACCCGCAACGATGATGTCACCTGCTTGAAGCTTGCTGACAAACTCAGGGTCTGCATCTTCCATGACATGTTTTGCCAACTCTTTGGGGTCAGACGTGTTTAAATAACGTGCCGCAATGATTAAGTCTGTGTCGATGTTGTCACCAAAACACCACACTTTTCCACTAATCGTACTCATGATTATCCTTCGTGCCGTTCTTAGATTATGGGAATGATTTTATCGAAATGGGGTTGTGAAAAAGTTTAATTGCTACTACATGGGGAAAATTTGCACTTTTACATGCTGCGCTGAAACCATCCTTGTAGCGGCAAAAGTATGTAAACACTGCGGAAGAGATATTTAAGAAGAGGCACTTTGCCTCTTCTTAAATAAAAACAAAACAGGGGTCAGGGCTTTATTTTTAACTTTTTACTTATCCGCATAATGCCTTTTACCCAACTCTTTCAATAACATACCGCTCATTTTCGCATCTTACATGTAAAGAGACACCGAAGGTTTTTGAGAGGTTTTCATCGTTTAAGACTTCCTCTTTTTTGCCGTGTGCGACAATGCGCCCCTCTTTAATGAGAACTACCTGCGAAATCGCTTCAAATATCTCTTCTAAATGGTGCGTTACCAAAATGATGGTACGCTCTTTGGCAAGGTTTTGAAGCAGGGCTAAAAATTCGATTTGCGCTTTGATGTCTAGTCCCACGGTGGGCTCATCGAGTATCATCGCTGTGGGTTCATGCACCAAAGAGCGTGCGATGATGCAACGCCTAAGCTCTCCTGTGCTCATGCTTGAGATGCGTTTATCCCGTAAATGCGAAATCTCCAAAGAGGCTAAAACCTCTTCTACTTTTTTTACATGTAAAGGCGAAAAACCTTGGTGTTCGTAGAGATGAAAACTGCTAAAAAAGCCTGAGAGCACAACCTCAAAGCCACTCAAATCAGGCGCTCTTTCGCTAAATTGGTAGTGCAAATCATTGGTAATAATCCCCAAATGTTTCTTAAGCTCCCAAATATCCCAAACGCTTTTCCCAAAGACCTCTTTTTTCATCACGTCGCTATAACGAGGGTAAATGTCGTTGGAAAAGAGTTTTAATAGGGTTGATTTTCCAGAGCCATTTGAGCCTAAAATCGCCGTGTGTTCGCCCTCTTTTATCTTAAGGCTGATGTCATGCAACACATTTTCATCCTCATACGCCACACAAATATGCTCAAAAATTAACGATTTCCATCTTCACTCCTTTGCCAAAATTATAGCACGTCCACCCGTGTGCTTTTCATATCAATATATCTTGATATGAATAAAACTTTCTGCTATACTCACCCAAAATTCAAGGAAAACGCATGGATATTTTTTTACAAACCATCAGTGCGCTCAACGATGCCACTCGTTTGCAGATTCTTCGTTTTATTCAGGTCAATGGCGAAGTGTGTGTGTGCGAGATAGAAGCGTCATTTAATATGATTCAATCACGCATCTCTCGCCATCTCAAAATCCTCAAAGATGCAGGTTTTTTAAGGGTCGATAGACGTGGAAAGTGGGCATACTACGCCATTCGCGCACCACTGGACAAATTTCGTTTAGAATGTTTAGAAGAGCTAAGTTACCTTGACATTGCGTTGCCTCTTAAACCACTGGCATGTAAAGAAAATCTATGATACTCTCGTTTTCACTTTTCCTCGCCACGCTTTTACTCGTGATTCTTCAGCCTCGTGGGCTCAAAATTGGCACGTCCGCGCTTATCGGCGCAGGGTTTGCCTTGCTTTTAGGCGTGGTCAGTTTTGAAGATGTTTTGGTAGTGACGCAGATTGTCTGGGATGCGACGTTGGCGTTTATTGGCATTATTATTCTCTCATTAGTCCTCGATGAAATAGGCTTTTTTGAGTGGTGCGCCATTAAAATGGCAAAGCTTTCTTATGGCAATGGACACCTGATGTTTGTCTATTCGCTTCTTTTGGGCTCGCTCATCTCTGCACTCTTTGCCAATGATGGAGCGGTGCTTATTTTAACCCCGATTTTACTGGCTAAAATGCGCATTTTAAAGTTGAATACCAAAACGATTGTGGCGTTTTTACTCGCAGGAGGCTTTATCTCAGACTCAGCCTCGCTTCCCTTTGTTTTTTCAAACCTCACGAACATCGTCACAGCCAACTACTTTAACATTGGTTTTGCGAACTACGTGAGCGTTATGTTTACCCCTTATATCGTTAGTACCATCGTATCTATCGGTATTTTATGGCTCTTTTTACGCAAAGACATTCCTTTACATGTAAACACAGAGCTTCTTAAAAATCCCGATGATGTCTTAAAAAGCAAACCTCTTTTTTATCTGAGTTGGTTCTTCATCGTAGGGCTGATGACAAGCTATTTTGTGGGAGAATTTTACCATGTGCCCATTAGCTTCATCGCTTTAGGTGGGGCGTTTGTTTTTCTAGCCATTGCCAGCTACTTTAAAGCCGCCAAACCGTGGCTGACCATTAAAACTGCTCCGTGGCAAGTGGTGTGGTTTAGTATTGGGCTTTACATCGTCGTGTATGGGCTTAAAAATGCAGGACTTACCGACTACTTAAGCACTCTTTTGCAAACGCTTAATGAGCAAGGAGAGCTTATCGCCATTGTTGGAACGGGCTTTATCGCGGCTATTTTAAGTGCGGTGATGAACAACCTTCCCACCGTCATGATTATGGATATCGCCTTACATGACATCCAAAATAATGCCTTAGCCTACGCCAATATTATCGGGTGCAATTTAGGACCAAAGATGACCCCTTTTGGCTCACTCGCCACGCTTTTATGGTTGCATGTCATGGCAAACAAGGGGGTAAAAATCAGCTTTTGGGAGTACTCAAAATTTGGGCTTATCGTCACGCCACCTATTTTACTGCTCGTTCTTTTAAGCCTCGCAAGCCTTTACATGTAAAAGTGTTTACGGGAGAGATTACATAAAATTTACACACCTTTGTTAAACTCATTACCGAATATACACCGTACAAAAGGAATGTTATGTCTACCATCAAAAGTAAACTTACCCTACTGCTTATCGTCTTGCTTGTTGGATTTGGTATTTTAGGGTATGAAATTCTCAAAGAGAGCCATGATGCCAAAATGGCAGCAACAAGGCTTGTCACCATTGCGACCATTGAAAAACTCACCTTAGAGCTTCGCATTGAACAGCGAAACTACCAAGTTCATTTTCAAGCAAAAAATTTAGAAAAGTATGAAAAAATTTACCAAGACCTTCTGATTGATTTAGATGAACTCAAAGCAATGTTACTCAGCAAATCAAACCATGACCGCATTGATGCACTGAAAAAACTTCTCCAAGAGTGGCATGCCATCAACGCTCCTCGCATGGTGCTTTATACAAAATACGGCACAAAACTCTACGATGAAAACTTTGCGCAAAAACTATCCTGAAGATGCCAAAAAAATTAGAAGCGCTTTACAAACAAAAGTGCGCAATCCTTCGTTGTTATTTTGGATAAATTTCAAGAACTCGCAGAGGGAGTCAAAAAAGTCCAATTTTAACCGCCTTGATACCAATAAACTGATGGCGGAAATTGCTATAACTCTTGTGATTTTGTCTGTCTTTATTATCTTTTTTTATGTCACCCAGTCCATTAAAAAAATCGGTAAATAGCGCTAAAGAGCAGTGCGAAAAGATGCGTCTAAGTAAAAATATAAGTGAAAAAATCGCCATTCTCTCCAAAGATGAAATCGGTGAGATTATGCATACGCTCAACGCCCTTCTCAGCGATGTTGCTTCGGCTCTAAATAACGCTAAAGACAATGCCATCGAAAATGCCTCTGTGGCAGAAGAACTCTCCAGCACCAGCTTGCAAATCGGCAAACGAGCGGAAGAAGAAGCCAATGTGGTACAGATGACGACGCAAGAAGCTAAAGAGGTTGCTCATGCCATTGAAGATGCCAACGCCCAATCTCAACAGGTCAAAGCCCTCACCGAAAAGGCTCAAAAAAAGCCTTCAAAGTGCACAACATCTCTTAGAAGAAACCATGCACAACCTCACACAAACCGCGCAAAATGAAGCGGGCATTAACGAGCGCCTCAATCACCTCTCACAGGATGCCGAGCAAGTCAAAAATGTCTTAGATGTCATCGGTGACATCGCAGACCAGACCAATCTTTTAGCGCTTAACGCTGCCATTGAGGCTGCTCGTGCGGGAGAGCATGGCAGAGGTTTTGCCGTAGTGGCGGATGAAGTGCGAAAACTCGCCGAACGCACGCAAAAAAGCCTCATTGAGACCAATGCCACGGTCAATGTCATCGTCCAATCCATTACCGACATTAGTCAAGAGATGAACCTCAACGCGAACCGTATTCAAGACCTCTGCCAATTCTCAGAGCAAGTGACCACCCAAACCAACGATGCGGTCAAACTCTTAGATGAGAGTGCTCTAGCCACCGATGACGTAGTCGCCAAAGCAAAACACAATGTCACACTCATTCAAAGTGCGGTCATCGCAAACATCACAAAAATCAACACCCTTTCAAGCTCCAATGCCAGAAGCGTTGAAGAGATAGCAGGAGCGGCAGAGCATCTCTCAAAACTCTCAGCACACTTAAGCTCAACCCTCTGCGTATTCAAAACCGCTTAATCATTTTAAAGCCCTTTTTTAGGGCTTTTTAAAGACGCAAATGCCTTACATGTAAAAAAGCATTGATGTTGTGACTTTTGTGTTACAATAAAGCAACTTTACACAGGAGTCACCCATGCACATCACCCCAGAAGTGCTCTTTGAAGCACGTCGTCACTTTTTAAAACTAGGTGCTGGAGCACTGGTAAGTACCACCGCACTCTCCAAACTTTTAGCCTCCATGCCAGAAGAAATTCAACTCTCCTTTACCAAAGATGCCAACCCCTTAAACCTCACGCCCAATACCTTTGAGCAGGTGAGCAATTATGTCAATTTTTACGAATTTTCCACCGATAAAACCGCTCCCGTCAAAATGGCTCAGAGCATGAAAACCAAACCGTGGAATGTGGGTTTTTTTGGTGAAATTAAAACCGAACAGATGATGGAAGTGAATGATATCGTCGCTAAATTTGGTCTGGAAGAGCGCATTTATCGTTTTCGCTGTGTTGAGGGTTGGTCGATGGTGGTTCCGTGGATTGGGTTTCCACTCTACAAACTACTCGATTATTTAGAGCCAAATGCCAAAGCCAAATACGTCAAGTTCACCACTCGCCATGAACCTGCCATGTTTCCCGACCAACAAAAAGGGCTTTTTGCCTCTATCCAACACCCTTACGTGGAGGGACTGCGGATGGATGAAGCACGTCATCCGCTCACCTTCATCGCAGTGGGCATGTACGGCAAAACGCTTCCAAAACAAAATGGCGCACCGATTCGCCTCGTTGTTCCTTGGAAGTACGGCTTTAAATCCATCAAATCCATCGACCTCATTGAGTGCGTGGAGGAAGAGCCTAAAAATACCTGGCAAGTGATGGATGCTAAAGAGTATGGCTTTTATGCCAATGTCAATCCCAAAGTAGACCACCCCCGATGGACGCAAGCAAGAGAGCGAGTGCTTGGGAAACTCACCAAACAAGAAACGCTTATGTTTAACGGCTACGAAAAAGAGGTGGAACATTTGTATGCGGGTATGGACTTGAGGAAGTTTTTTTGAAAATGCTCATCGTCTGTTTGGCACTGCTCCCTTTAGGCTATGCGTATTACACACTAGAAAGTGCCATAGACCCGATTAAAATGCTCTACACCACCACAGGCGTGGGGGCGATTTGCCTTCTTTTACTCTCCTTAGTTCCTTCTACATGTAAACGAGTCTGTGGAGTCAATTTCTTGCGTTATCGTAAGAGCATTGGGCTTTTAAGCTTTGTTTACGCCCTTTTACATGGGTGCGTTTTTATCGTTTTAGACAGCGAATTTGACGTTGTCACCATCGTTGAAAAAAGCCTCAAAAAACCCTTTATTTACGTCGGAGTTATCGCCTTTATTATTCTTCTTTTTATGGCGTTCACCTCGTTTAAAAAGCTTTTCGCTCGCTTTTCAACCTATCACAAAGCCGTCTATATCGCTCTTGTCTTAGCGCTTCTTCACAGCTTCTGGGCACAAAAAGTCGCTGGCATGTTTGAATATGGTATCGTTGCTGTGGGTATCGTGCTTTTAGGGGAGAGAGTCTGGGCGTGGAGAAAAAATTTTAAAATTGACTAATATATTTGACATTTGTATCATAAAGTTATAAAATGTACAAAATATTAGTCAAGGAATTCTTATGGATTTAAAAGAGTTTGGAGCATACGTTGCGCAGCTTCGTAAAGCCAAAAAAATCTCACAAGAGCAACTCTCCCGTGACCTTGGCATCTCACGAGCCACCATCAGCTCCCTTGAAAATGGCACTAGCTCCGATGTGGGCATCAAAAAAAATTCTCCACATCCTTGACTACTTAGGGTACGAGCTTACATGTAAAGAAAAATCACCCTTCCCAACCTTTGAGGAGTTAAGAGATGAACGATAGTTTACATGTAAAAGTTTCTAACGAAAAAGTAGGCACTATCCTTCTCGAAAATAACGAATATATTTTTGACTACACGACTGGGAATCCAGACGCTTTTGTCTCTTTGAGTATGCCCGTGCGAGCCAAAAGTTATGCAAACCAAAAACTCCATCCCATCTTTGAGATGCACTTGCCTGAGGGGTATCTTCTTTCCATCATCAAAAAACATTTCTCAAAAATCACCAAAACCGATGACTTTGGACTGCTTACACTCATGGCGCATAGCATCAAAGGCAGACTCACATACGAAGCTGAGCCTACGCAAGAAGAGACAACGCTTAGTTTAGATGCGCTTTTGCATCCCAAAAGTGAAACGCTCTTTAATGAGTTGGTGAGTCGTTTTGCACTGGGCTCTCCTATCAGTGGTGTACAGCCAAAAGTCTTAGCCCAAGTGCGCGACAAAGTGACCTTGCCACTGCAAGAGTACATTATCAAGTCATGGGGTGAAGAGTACCCTCACCTAGCGCTCAATGAATTTTACTGCATGAAAGTGGTACAAAAAGCGGGAATCGACGTACCTGAGTTTTACCTCTCCGATGATAACAAACTCTTCATTATGAAGCGTTTTGACATCAAAGAGGATGGCACGTACTTAGGCTTTGAAGATATGTGTGTGCTTCAAGCACGCCAAGCCGATGAAAAATACGAAGGCTCCTACGAGCACATCGCCAAAAGCATCAAAACCTTTGTTTCCCCCAAACACAAGAAAAAAGCACTCAGGGATTTTTTTAAGATGATGGTCATCAACACCCTCGTGCAAAATGGCGATGCGCACCTTAAAAACTTTGGTCTGCTCTATGAAAACATTAACAACATCTGGCTTGCTCCTGCGTACGATGTGGTGTGTACAACGCTCTACATCCAAAAAGACATCCCTGCGTTGCATCTTTTGGGAAGTAAAAAATGGTGGAGTAAAGCGTTTTTGTTACGTTTTGGCAAAGAGAGTTGCGAACTAAGCCCCAGCGAAACGCTGACACTTTATGATAAATGTGTTGAAGCTTTACGCATCACTACGCATGAGGTGAAAGAGCGCATGGAGATAGAAAATAATTTACATGTAAAGGCATTTTTGAGCAGTTTGGTGGAAGTGTTTGAAAAAGGAACTCAACAAGAGTAAAACGTGATACTTTTAAATGAGAGGGATTAGACGTGGAGGCAAAATTTTAAGTAGAAAAATATACGCAATTTGATAAGATCTAACTCATTTAACGCTCCCCAAAAAGGCAATACAACGTGACCATTCCATCTACCCTAGAACTCAACCAACCCAAACCTTTTTTAAAATGGGTCGGGGGAAAACGTGCTTTAGTTGATGAGATTATTGCTAGAATGCCTGAGAAATTCAACACCTATTTTGAGCCATTTGTAGGTGGTGGAGCTTTGTTTTTTTGAACTCAAAAAAACGAGGCATGTTAGAGGGCAAAAAGTCTTACCTTTTTGATGCCAACAAAGAACTTATCAACACTTACAATACAGTCAAAAACAACCCTTACGAACTCATCGAAATTTTAAAAGAGTTTCAGAACAAACACTCACATGATTTTTACTATGAAATACGTGCTATGGATAGAGAGAATTCCTTTACCTCCCTACCCGATGCCATGCGCTCAGCTCGTTTTATCTATCTTAACAAAACATGTTTTAACGGACTCTACCGAGTCAATAGCAAAGGCTTTTACAATGTCCCAATGGGCAGATACAAGAACCCTGCCATCTGCGATAAAAGTACAATGCTCTCCGCAAGTCGTGCTTTGAAAGATGCAGAAGTCTTACATGTAGATTTTGCAAAAGTGCTAGATTTTGCGAAAAAAGGGGACTTTGTGTACTTTGATCCGCCTTACTATCCGCTCACACCCACATCAAGCTTCACGTCATACAATCAAGATATTTTTTTTAGACGATGAGCAAAAAAGACTTCTTAACACCTTTGAAAAACTAGCCAAAAAAGGCTTACATGTAATGCTTTCAAATTCAGATACGGAGTTTATCAAAGAACTTTATAAAGACTATAAAATCGACTTTGTGGATGTTCCAAGATTTATCAATAGTAAAAGTAATGGTCGAGGAAAAATAAAAGAGATAATAGCAAGGAGTTAATTTGTGTACGGATATTAAAGCAGGCTTTATTCATATTAATAAAATTGGTCAATATACCCAATCAAATAGTTCCAATCATGAAGCTGATAGAAAAAAAAATTAGAGACCAAATTGTAGATTTATTCAAAATAGAACAAGCAGGAACAGGCAATAGAGAAAACTCAACAAGAGTCATATATTGTGTTGAACAAATTAATGATGAAATCATTTATTTACAAAGACCTGCAAGACTTAATAAAGGTTTTGATTTACAGTAAATACCAAAAATTACAGTTTTTTTTCACCCACGGAAAGACAACCAAATAGGTATACAAAAACACCAAGTCATAACAGTATAGCTATTTTATTACAACAAATTAGAGAACAAAATCAGCAAGATTTTAACTTTATTATGACTGCTATAGAGCAAATTTATTACTGTGAAGATCCATCGAATATTTTTCTACAAAACTTAACTAACCATTCCATTGGTGCAATAAAAATTGAAACTATATTAAAAACCATTAAATGGTTATTTATTGAACAAGATATTACTTACTGGAGTTTTTTCTGGAAGAGCAATGCTATTTAATGGCTTACAAAATGTCTAGTTTCAACGCCCTTAAATCAACTTTCCAAGATTCCATCTTTACATGGGACTATTTCACAGACTTTGAAAAAGTCAAAACACACATCAAACAGTAGAAAAAAGAGTTAAATCTTCTCAATTATCTTATTGGAAAAGACATATCGAAGCAGAATTATAACTCATTTTAAAAGAGTA
>JAJOKG010000095.1 GCA_021206415.1 Sulfurospirillum sp.
TGAATTCACTTAACTTTTTATGAGAGCTTTCAGATTTGCCCGGTCTGGAAGCTTTTTTTTTTTGCCCAAAAATCTAATATAATCCTCCTATGAAAACACTTTTACTGATACTTATTTTTTGTCTATCTCCTATGATTGCAAGTACGCTTCATTTATCTATTTCGGCGAATCCGAGTCGTATTAATCCTATTTTATCGACGGATGCAACAAGTTCGCAAATTACGCAATGGATTTTTAATGCGTTAGTCACGTATGATAAAGATGCGAATATCATCCCTGAATTGGCGAAGCGCTACTATTTTGTTGATGAAACGACGCTCATTTTTGAGCTAAGAGATGATGTAAAATGGAGCGATGGAGAACCTTTTACTGCTAAAGACGTACTTTTTACCTATGAGACGATTATCTCTCCAAAGATTTTTACACCCTATTCATCAGGGTTTATGCATGTTTTACATGTAAAGATATTAGACCCTTATACGATTGAAGTCAAATATAAATATCCTTATTTTAAAGCCCTAGAAATTTGGATGATGGAAGTTTTGCCTGAACATAGTTTGCGTTTAGAGAGTGACTTGATGCGCAGTAAATTTAATCAATCTCCTTTGGGGACAGGTTCCTATACCCTTGAAGCGTTTGCTACTTCTAAAAATATTGTCCTAAAAGCCAATGCAAACTATTTCATTCATAAACCCAATCTTGATCAAATCATTTTTCACTACTTACCTGATCGTTCATCTGAATTTTTAATGCTCAAATCTAAAAAACTCGATGTAGGGATGCTTACTCCTTTACAGTTAGAACGTCAAATTGATGAAGATTTTCGTAAAAATTATGCCATTTATGAAGATATTGCCCACACTTATTCCTATATGGGTTTTAATTTAAAGAGTGAAAAGTTCAAAGATGCTCGCGTTCGAGAAGCACTCTCTTTGGCAATTGATAGAGAAGAATTGGTGGATATTCTTTACTTTGGGCACGGCAAAGTGTGCACAGGTCCTTTTATGCCAGGTACAGGTGCATTTAATCAAAACGTTAAAGCACCAAAACAAGATATCGCCAAAGCTAAAGCGCTTTTAAAAGAGGCTGGATACGATGAAAACCACCCGTTTGAGTTTGAACTGAGCACCAGCGCAAGTGGAAGTGGAAGTTACTCGGCTCAAATTCTTCAGCACCAACTCAAACGTGCGGGTGTTGTGATGAAACTGCGCATTATGGAGTGGCAAGCTTTTTTAAATACAGTAATCCTTCCTCGAAATTTTGAGGCGGTTTTAATGGGATGGTCTTTGGGCTTGAAACCTGATGCGTATAGTATTTGGCACAGTGAGTCGCAGCGAAAAGGGGGCTTTAACTTTGTGGGTTATCACAATGAAAAAGTCGATGCGCTGATTAAAAAAGCAGAAAAAACAGTGAATCAAGAAAAATTTGATGCCCTGTATCGGGAGATTTTTGCGCATATTGTTGCTGATAATCCTTATCTTTTCTTAGTGATTCCTAATAGCATTGCCGCCGTCAATAAAGAGATTAGTCCTGTATCTACGTCACTGATTGGTATTATGCATAATGCTGTGGATTGGATTAAACCAGAAATTTAAACCTCTTTTTGTAAGGAATGTGTTACAATTCGTCTTTAATTTTTTTAAAAGAAGAAAATTTTTCCAAAAGGATGAAATATGAAAAAGTCGCTATTTTCATTAGCAGCGTTGGCAACGCTTGCATTGGCTGCTCCAACAGCATACAACTATGAGGTGACACCAACCATTGGTGGTGTTTATCCAGAAGGTAATCTTGACATTCACAGTCAATTGACGTATGGTCTACGATTTGGTATCAATCTTGATAGCAACATTGTAAGTCAAATCGAGTTAGGTTATGACAGAAGTGATGATGTTGATTATGAAAAAAGTACGAAAGATACAAACATTAATCGTTACTATGCAACGTTGTTAAAGAGTACAAATTAACCCCTGAAACAGCGCTTTATGCTTTGGTAGGTTTGGGTCATGAAGATTTGAGTAACTCTGAAAATGGCAATGGCGATAGCATGTTTGCACAATACGGTGGTGGTGTCAAATACTGGGTAAGCGATAATTTTGCACTTAAAGCAGAAGTACGTCATGCAGTTAAATTTGACCATGGCGATAATAACCTATTTTATAGCCTAGGTTTTGCTATTCCATTTAGTCCAAAAGCAGCACCTGTGGTAGCAAAAGCTGAGCCAGCTCCTGTGGCAGCGCCAGTTGCACCAAAAGACAGTGATATGGATGGCGTATATGATGACAAAGATAAATGTCCAAATACACCAAAAGGTACGGTTGTTGATGTCGATGGTTGTACCAAAATTATTCGTTTACATGTAAAGTTTGACTTTGACAAATCTGTCGTAAAACCAGCGTTTATGCCTGAGATTCAAAAAGTAGCAGATTTTATGAAAGCAAACCCGGGTTATAGCGTTGTTTTAGAGGGACACACAGACTCTAAAGGTAGCGATGCGTATAATCAAAAACTTTCTGATAGCCGTGCAAAAGCAGTGGCTAAAGCACTTTCAAATCTTGGCGTTCCTGCAGCAAAAGTAACAACTGAGGCATACGGCGAGAGCAAACCTGTGGCAACCAATGACACAGAAGCAGGCCGTGCTGAAAACAGAAGAGTAGACGCACTCTTTAAAAAATAAACCTTTTATTCCATCTAGCCTTAGGCTAGATGGAATACCTCTTGTTACTTCCCAAAGACTTGTTGAATAATGGAACTACCACTTGCTAGTGGATTGCTACGCAAGGCTTTTTCTTTCTCTGCTATCATATAAAAAAGTCCATCAAGGGTTTTACGCCCAATATAACTCTCAATATCCTCATCTTGAGCAGGTACAGCATTGCCCATACCTAAACCCTTCGCTAAAGAAGAAGCTTGTCCAACCAGAGCATTATTGCCAATGGCTTGGGTTGCGCTACTTCCACCTGCAAAGCCTTTAAGGGCTTGATACGAGCTCATCACTTGACTTTCACTGATACTCTCTTTGATAATCGGCATAATCGCACTTAAGAGTTTGCTACCTGCTTTTGTTTTAAAATAATCCGTTGCGGCAGTATTGCCACCACTGACAATGGCCTGTGCATCCTCAACGCTCATCGAAGAGATCGTATCACTAAGAATTGAGGCTGTTTTAGGAACGGATTTGGTAGCGGCGGTATTCATTGTTTTAACAAAATCATCGACGTAGCTTTTGCCTCCTAGTTTTTCAGCGGCTGTGGCAATAGGTTGCATCGAAGAGGGCAGAGGAATTTTAACGGCACTGTTATTCAGATAGCCATTTTCTTTGCCCAATAAAGAGACGGCTTGTTTGGCTCCTAAACTGAGTGCTTCTTTCACGCCTGATGTCGCTGTACTTTGCGAAGTGGTAGTCGTTTTGGTCGTTGTTTGCGTACTCGATGCGGCATTAACTGCGGTGTTTAGAGTCTCTTGCCAATTTGCCGCACAGAGCATCAGTGGGGTTAATAGGATAAGGGTTTGTTTAAGCATAATATCTCCTTTTTAATCGTGTTAAAGTTATAATATATCTTTACATGTAAAAGCTCTATTAAGGCAAAATAATGAAAACAATTTTATTTGATTTAGATGGAACGCTCATTGATTCAACTGACGCTATTTTGGAGAGTTTTGGTGTGGCGTATGAGACATTTGGGCACAGAGCTCCAGAGGATGAAGCGATTAAGAAATTGATTGGACATCCTTGGATGTGATGTTTATGATGTTAGGTATTAACGCTTCGCAAGCCAGTGATTATGTTGCCGCATATAAAGAGCATTATCGCTTAATTTCACGTCAAAAAAACGACCTTGTTACCGTTTGCTCGTGAAGCCATTGAGCAAGCATCCTATCTTGCAACATTGGGGGTGGTAACCACCAAAACGGCACGTTATTCTGAAGAGCTATTGGAACATTTAGGGGTCATGCACCATTTTAAAGTTTTAATTGGCAGAGAATCTGTTACGCATCCAAAACCGCATCCAGAACCTATTTTAAAAGCCTTGCAAGCTTTAAATAGACCCACCACAAATACGTGGATGATTGGTGATACACCGATGGATTTGTTATCTGCCAAAGAAGCAGGTGTTGAAGGTATTGGGGTTTTGTGTGGATATAGTACACATGCTGAACTCTTAGCGCACACAAAACATATCGCTTTGCATGCCTTAGATGCGGTTAAATTGGTGGGGCGCCATTACCGATAAGTGTTAAAATTTTATTAAAAGTTTTATACTTAAGTTTCATTTATGAGTTATTAAGAAAATGCTTTGTAGAATCAGACGATTATCAATTTAGGCGTCAAAAATAAAAGAAAATAAATTAATTAAAAAGGGGATTTTAATGGCTAAAGTCATGAAAACGATGGATGGAAACGAAGCTGCTGCATATGCGTCGTATGCCTTTACAGAAGTGGCAGGTATCTATCCTATTACACCTTCCTCGCCTATGGCTGATTTTACAGATATTTGGGCGTCTCAGGGTAAAAAAAATCTATTTGGTATGCCTGTTAAAGTAGTAGAAATGCAAAGCGAGGGTGGTGCGGCTGGTACTGTTCATGGTTCTTTGCAAGCAGGTGCTCTAACAACCACCTATACGGCGTCACAAGGGTTGTTACTTAAAATCCCAAATATGTATAAAATGGCAGGTGAGTTGCTTCCAAGTGTTATTCACGTTAGTGCACGTACTCTTGCCACACATGCTCTTTCTATTTTTGGAGATCATCAAGATATTTATGCGGCACGTCAAACAGGCTATGCCATGCTCTCAAGTGGTTCTGTACAGCAAGTCATGGATTTAGCAGGTGTTGCACACTTAGCGGCCATTAAAGGGCGTGTTCCTTTTATGCACTTTTTTGACGGGTTTAGAACGTCTCATGAAATTCAAAAAATCGAAGTGATGGATTATGCTGTTTTTGATAGATTGCTTGACAAAGAAGCTGTTCAAAAATTTAGAGATGAAGCGTTAAATCCAGAATCTCCAAAAACACGTGGTACAGCTCAAAATGATGATATCTATTTCCAAGGCAGAGAAGCACAAAACAAATTTTACGATGCATTGCCTGATATCGTAGCGCATTATATGGCTGAAATCTCTAAAGAGACAGGACGTGAATATAAGCCTTTTACTTACTATGGTGCAAAAGATGCCGATAGAATCGTTGTTGCTATGGGTTCAGTCACAGAGTGTTTGAAAGAGACCATTGATTATTTAAATGGAAACGGTGAAAAAGTAGGTTTAATTACACCACATCTTTACCGACCATTTAGCATTAAATATTTAATGGATGTTATGCCAGAATCGGTTAAAAAAATTGCTGTTTTAGATAGAACCAAAGAGGCAGGCTCTATTGGTGAGCCATTGTATCTTGATATGAGAGCAGCGTTTTATGGTCATAAAAATGCTCCAATTATTGTGGGTGGACGTTATGGTCTTTCATCTAAAGACGTTGACCCTGCACAGATGTTAGCAGTATTTGAAAACTTGAAAGCACAAGAGCCTAAAAATGATTTTACCGTGGGTATTGTGGATGATGTCACGTTTAAATCTCTTGATGTTAAAGAGAAGATGAGTTTAGGTGATGCAGAGACCATAGAGTGTCTTTTTTACGGCTTAGGCGCAGATGGTACGGTGGGTGCTAATAAAAGCTCTATTAAAATTATTGGTGATGAAACGGATATGTATGCACAAGCCTATTTTGCGTATGACTCCAAAAAATCAGGTGGTTTTACACGTTCACACCTTCGCTTTGGTAAAAAACCAATTCGTTCAACCTACCTTGTTTCTAATCCTCACTTTGTCGCCTGTTCGGTGGCGGCATACTTAGAATTGTATGATGTGATTGATGGTATTCGCCAAAACGGTACATTCTTACTCAACTCTATTTGGGATGCTGAAGAGACGATTAAGCGTATTCCAAACAAAGTTAAACGTATTTTAGCCGCCAAAAAATGTTAATTTTTACATTATCAATGCTACCAAATTAGCCCGCGATATTGGTCTTGGAAATCGTAGCAATACCATTATGCAATCGGCTTTCTTTAAACTCGCAAAAATCATTGATTTTGAAAAAGCACAAGAGTTTATGAAAAAGCAAGCTTATAAAGCGTACAGCAAAAAAGGCGAGCAAATTGTTGAAATGAACTATAAAGCGATTGATGTGGGTGCTAATGGTTTGGTGAAAGTCGATGTGGATCCATCATGGGCTCATTTGGTTGATGAGGTCAAAGTTCAGCAAGAAGTCAAATACAAAGGTACCCCATTTGTTGAAGCTATTGCAAAACCAGTCAATGCAGCACGAGGTGATAGCTTACCTGTTTCTGTGTTTAACGGCTATGAAGATGGTACATTTGAGCATGGTACCACAGAGTATGAAAAACGTGGCATTGGTGTGATGGTTCCAAAATGGATTGAAGAGAATTGTATTCAATGTAATCAATGTGTTTTTGTGTGTCCACATGCAGTTATCCGTCCATTCTTGATTAATGAAGAAGAACTAGAAGCTGCACCTGAAGGTGTTAAAGTACATGCACTTGAAGCTAAAGGAAAAGAGTTTAAAGATAAGAACATGAAGTTTAAAATTCAGGTCTCTTCACTGGATTGTACAGGATGTGAACTCTGTGCTGAGGCATGTCCAACGAAAGAAAAATCACTCGTTATGGTGCCACTAGGTGAGAGTTTGGATGCAGGCGAGCAAGAGAATGCGGATTACCTCTTCAAAAAAGTCACCTACAAAGATGATATTTTAGGTAAAAGCAATGTGAAGGGTTCTCAATTTGCACAACCACTTTTTGAGTTCCACGCAGCATGTCCAGGATGTGGTGAAACTCCATATATTACCTTAGCAACACGTTTGTTTGGTGAGAGTATGATGATTGCTAATGCCACAGGTTGTTCTTCCATTTATGGTGGTTCAGCACCTTCAACCCCATACCGTAAAAATGACAAAGGATTTGGTCCTGCGTGGGCGAACTCATTGTTTGAGGATAATGCAGAGTTTGGTTTGGGTATGCATGTCGCCAATGAGACGATTCGTCATCGTATTCAAGCGGTCATGGAAGCCTCGCTAGAAAAAGCGCCAAATGCGATTGCGGCACTTTATAAAGATTGGATTGAGTTTAGAGATGATAGAGTAAAATCAGCGCAAATCCGTGATCTTTTAGTACCTCAGTTACAAGCACATCCAAGTGCTGCGGGTGCAGATATTATTTTAAATCTTAAACAGTACCTTGCGAAAAAATCACAATGGATTTTTGGTGGTGATGGTTGGGCGTATGACATTGGTTATGGCGGGTTGGATCATGTTATTGCCAGCGGCGAAGATGTGAACATTTTGGTACTCGATACAGAGGTTTACTCGAACACAGGTGGTCAGAGTTCTAAATCATCTCGTGCGGGTTCTATCGCTCAATTTACAGCAGCTGGAAAACCGAGCCAGAAAAAAGATTTGGGTTACATTGCTATGACATATGGCAATGTTTTTGTTGCACAAATCAACTCAAATGCCTCAGCGGCACAAGCGATTAAAGCGTTTGAAGCAGCTGAAGCGTATCCTGGTGTTTCACTCATCATTGCTTATTCACCATGTATTGCACACGGTATTAAAGGTGGTCTTGGTAAATCAGGAAATCAAGGAGAGTTGGCAACCAAATGTGGTTACTGGCCAATTTACACCTATGATCCACGTTTAGAAAAAGAGGGTAAAAATCCTGTTAAAATTACAGGAAAAGAGCCTGATTGGTCACTTTACGATGAGTTCTTGATGAATGAGGTACGTTATGCGTCACTCAAAAAATCAAATCCTGAACATGCTCAAGAATTGTTTAACCACAATAAAAAAGATGCACAACGCAGATGGAGACAACTCAACCGTTTAGCGCAAGCAGATTTTTCTAACGAATTAGAAGAGGCGTAAAAACCTCTTTTTTTTAAGGAGCAAAAGCTTTTTTTGCTCCTTTTTCTTCTTCT
>JAJOKG010000052.1:0-37356 GCA_021206415.1 Sulfurospirillum sp.
GTGATTAAGGCTACAACCATTGGTGGCTTTTTAACAAAGCTTAGACTTTTCATCACTGCGTATGCTATCAACTGCTTTTTGAAGCTTAGTGATGACAAAAAAGCTCTTCTGTTTAACTAGCAGTTTGACTTAATTTTAATTCATTTTAGCAAGAGCGAGAGTATAATGCATCAAAATTCACTAAAGGATTACTATGTCTAAAATTGTATTAGTTACAGGAGCAACATCAGGTTTTGGTGAAGCAACGGCTACTAAATTTGCTATGGCAGGATATAAAGTTATTGTCACGGGTCGAAGACATGAGCGTTTAGAAGCATTAAAAAACAGACTTCCAAAGTGTGATATTTTACCTCTTTGTTTTGATGTCAGCAAAAAAGAAGAAGTTTTTCAAGCCATTGCTTCGCTCCCTCAAGCCTATAAAAACATTGATATTTTGGTCAATAATGCGGGACTTGCATTGGGATTGGAACGTGCTAATGAGGCAAATTTAGATGACTGGGAAAAAATGATAGATACAAATATTAAAGGGCTTTTATATGTCACCAAAGCTGTTTTGCCTATGATGGTAGAGCGCAAAACTGGTTACATTTTCAACCTCAGCTCTACAGCAGCCAGTTGGCCGTATGAAGGGGGCAATGTTTATGGCGCAACCAAAGCATTTGTCAAACAGTTTTCCCTGAACCTTCGAACCGATTTAAAAGGAACACATGTGCGTGTAACAAACATTGAGCCTGGATTTTCACAGACAGAGTTTTCAGACGTACGTTTTAAAGGTGATACGCAAAAAGCACACCAACTCTATGAAAACACCACACCCCTTTTAGCAGAAGATATCGCTCAGACCATTTTTACCCTTGCAGAACTTCCTGCGCATGTTAATGTCAATCGCATTGAAATTATGCCGACATGTCAAAGTTATGCCGGTCTTGTGGTTGAAAAGAAGAGTTAAATCTTTTTACATGTAAGAACTTTCTTACATGTAAATCTTATTTTGAGGAACCAATGAATCCAAACGAACACAAAAACAACCCTTTGCATGGCATTACCTTAGAGAAGATGTTGAGTGAATTGCACGCACACTATGGCTGGGAGAAACTTGATGAGATGATGCGTATGAACTGCTTTCATGAAAATCCTAGCATCAAATCGTGCTTGAAATTTTTTAGAAAAACACCCTGGGCACGCACAAAAATAGAAAAACTCTACCTTCACTTTCGCACACAAACAACAAAGTAAATCAGTGACATACGCAAAGGCTTTTGGCATTACCGCAATGGGGATGATTTTGATGAGTTTTGAATCCCCTCTTATTAAAATGACCCTTGTGAGTGCGCAAAATTTTACGTTTTACTTTGGTCTATGTATGTTTACGACAATGAATCTCACCCTTTTTTTGAAACACAAAACAGCCTTTTTTGCACTTTATAAAAAAGATTTTTTGATTATTTTTGCCAGTGGTTTTTGTATTGCGCTGAGTAATCTTTTTTTTTATTCTGGCGATCAAGCACACCAGTGTGGCAAGTGCTGTTTTTATTTTAAGTACAGGACCGCTGATTAGTGCGGGGATTGGGTTTCTCTTTTTCAAACAAAAAACGCCTTTGCGCACTTTCATCGCTATCTTTTTTGTTTTTCTTGGATTGGGGTTTATCCTCTTTCATGATGTGGCTCTTGGCAATATGAAAGGCAATCTTTACGCGTTTGGCTGTGTTTTTTCTTTTGTATCGATGCTAACCATTTTAGAACGCAACAAAGAAGCAAATCGACTCGCATGTTTTGGAACGGGAGCGCTTTTGGCTTCTTGTCTAGCCGCACTGAGTGCGCCTATTGTTCTGCCAGATAGTTATTCACTGAGTATTATTGTAGGGGTTGGAGCTTTCTTAACACCGCTTTCTCGTGCGCTCATAGGCATAGGAACCAGATTCTTATCTTCAGTAGAAGTAGCCCTCTTAACGATTATTGAACCTGTTCTTGCCCCATTTTGGGTCTGGATTTTATTGAAGGAAGCACCGCATCCAAATACACTCTTAGGCGGTGCTATCATTGTTACAACCTTAATCATTCACTCGATTAAAACACATCAAGCGCATCAAAAAGACTAATGGTCTGAGGCAGTCAACTGTCCATAAAGTACATTCAAATCACCTAAAACCCATGCATCAACAATCTTATCATCTTCAAATTTGAAAAAACAAGCCCCTGAGTAGCGAATACGATTTCCTGTGGGCTCAAACCCAAACAGTTTGCCTGTATGTGAGCCTGTGTAAACCAATCGTACAGCGGCTTTATCGCCTTCAACGACCACATCTTCAATCACATGGTACAGGTTTGAAAATGCACCAAAAAGCATTTTGGCATAGTCACCAAAACCATTAATACCTTCCACTTTCATACCTAGTGAACCTCTAAAATTAATGGTAGGACTTAAAAAATGATGTGCTTGGTCAAGCTTTTGCTCGTTCCAAACCACCTCATAATACTCTTCAATAATCTGACGTAGTTGTTTTGCCATTGGCTTTTTTTTCCTTTTTCTGGTGCCTGTTTTGCAGTAGATTTGGAAGCTGGGGCATTTGCACCATTTTCAAACCAACTCTCACTTGCATCGTATTCAAATTCAAACACTTTATCAAAACCTTTTTTTTCTAACTCACTATCAAGGTTTTGAGGCGTGAGGCCTTTTTTTCTTGCAAACTTCAAGAATCTCTTCAATATCTTCCTCGGGAATGCCACCATAACGCATCTCTAAAACTGCTTCGTTAGCCGTCATTATCTCTTTCTCATCTAAAAAATAGCCCTAAGACACTAGGGTCATTTACCGTCTGAACGCTCATTCAAACACCGCCACTACATCCTTACTATAACGTAGCAAAATTATAATCATTTTTTTTCAAAAAAAAACCTAAAAATTACCTCAATCTATTCATAATATTCGCTATCTTTTTTATCGGTAACAAACATGTGTCCAGGGGCATGCGTGATGGCAAAAGGAAGTTTCATCTGCGTAATCACATTTTGAGGGGTCACACCACACGGCCAAAAGAGTGGAATTTCATCTTCTTTAATGACAATGGCATCGCCATAATCAGGATGTGTGACATCGTTAATACCTATCATCTCAGGATAGCCCACTTGAATGGGTGAACCGTGCATTCTAGGAAAATGACTGGTCACCACACACGCATCGGCAACTTTTTCTTTTTTTAATGGGGCGCATACTCACTACCATCTCTCCACTAAAGCCTCCTACAGGTTTAAGGGCAATGTTGGTGCGATACATCGCCACATTTTTTTGCTCATCCACATGGCGAAGAGGCATCCCGTTTTCAATAAGTGCTGTCTCAAATGAGAAGCTACACCCAATCAGAAAAAAGACCAAATCAGGCGTATAGTAAGGCGTTATATCCGTTACCGTTTCCACCAAAACGCCCTCACGTAAAATGTTGTATTTGGGGATTTCATTTAAGATATTTGCCCCAGGAGCTAAGAGTTTTGAAACATGCCCCTCTTCAATCACCTCAAGCACAGGAATGGCTTTTGAATTTTCACGAGCAAAGGCTTCGAACTCTTTGGCATAAACACGAGGCAGAGCAACCATATTCATCTGAATATACCCCGGACACTCTCCTGCTGTCGGACGGGTAAATTCACCTTTGGCAATTTTAGCACGAAGCTCTTTTGGACACATTTTCATCCTTTTTTTGACACACATTGTAGCAAATTTTAGGTACAATTTTTTTAACGTCAACTTTTACATGTAAGGATTTTTATGCAGAGATTTCACAGCGTTGAGGAGATTGTTCTACAACACTCCACACGTCACATGGACAAAATTCAAGCGCAGTTTCCTTTTGAGCACACAAAAAAAGCGGTCAATGCCTTTGTGCAACTTGAACGAGGCGTGGTTTTCATCTACACAGGATTTTACGTCGCAGGCTACGCTGAAACCGATGGTCCCATTGGTGCGTACTTTTTAGCTAAAGCGTTTGAAAAAATTGGCTTTAAACCCGTCATTGTGACGGATTCCTTTTGTGAGGGCTATTTTCCTGAGATTGAAACCCTTTATATTCCGCTTTCAGGCTTACATGTAAACGAATACGAAGCCCTTTTAAACGAGCACAAACCCGTTGCTCACTTTTCTATTGAACGTTGCGGTCAAAATGCGCAGGGCGATTACCTCAACGCCAGAGGTGTTTCGGTGAAAGAGTTTACCGCACCTGTGGATGAACTCTTTGCATTAGGAAGTAAAAGTGCTCCTAGTTTTGGCATTGGTGATGGGGGAAATGAAGTGGGTATGGGAAGTTTTGCCAAAGCGCTTCAAAATAAAGAATTTTTCTATGATTACTGCGTCATTGCATGTGATTATCCCATGATTGCTTCAGTCTCAAATTGGGGTGGATATGGCTTTATTGCAGAGCTTGAGCGGGTTTTACATGTAAACCTTCTACCTTCGTTTGAAGCGGTTGAGCAGTACCTAGCCTTCATCGTTTCTAAAGGCTCTGTGGATGGCATTAAACGAGAATCGGTCATGTCCGTGGATGGAAAAGAGTGGGAGATAGAGCCTGAAATTTTACAAGCACTGAAAGATTATGCAACCAAAGGATAAGCGATGAAAGTGATCTGTTCACACTGTTTAGCAACCAATAACGTCCCAAAACTAGACGTCTATAAAAAAGCTAATTGCGGAAAATGCAAAGCTTCTTTGCTTGACCCGCACCCTATCGCACTGAGCAGCGATAACATAGAAGCCATTTTAAAAAGTACCGATGTGCCCATCATTGTCGATTTTTGGGCACCGTGGTGTGGACCATGCAAAATATTCGCTCCTGTCTTTGAACAAGCCGCACGTGCCTACCCGCTTCGTGTTTTGTTCGCCAAAGTTGATACCGAAGCTGAGCAATTTTTAGCCTCACGTTTTAAAATCCGCTCCATTCCAACTATAATTGTCTTTAAAGATGGCAAAGAAGTGGAACGTGTTAGTGGAGCGATGAACGATGAAGGTTTGGATAGATTTGTGGAGAGGTTTTTGTAATTTTTCTTTCATTTTGAAATATTTTTAATCACCTCTTTTTTACTGGGCTATGATAAGCACATTAAAACAGTGAGGTGAGAAATGATTTTAGGAAAATGCCCCTTTTGTGGTGGCAATGTGCTTTCACAAAAGATAACCGCTAGAGGTCAAAAAATAAATCTTTACCATTGTGAGCATGCCATCAAAGAGCGTGATATGAATGATGATTATGTTTTTAGTGCCACGTCCACCTGTCGTTTTCAAGTTTACTCCAATGCACTCTTGCGCTGGAATAAACGAAGTTTGAGTGAGTCTGAGATGAAAAAACTGCTTCAAGAGGGACAAATTGTAGTGCGCTTGCATGGGAAAAAAGGAACACGTGAATATTTTAAATACGTCGTTACTGATCCAGAATATGGCCTGAGCATCTTGTGGGATAGCGAAGTTGCATAAATCTTTACATGTAAAAGAAGTTAAGAGCCAAATACAGGAGAAGGCATGTCGATATAATAGCCTTGAGAATAATCAATACCTAACTGTTTTACAGCGGAAAGTACTGTACTAGAATGCACAAACTCTGCCACGGTTTTAATACCCAATTTTTTAGAAAAGCTCACAATGGTTTCCACAACAATTTGCGCATTTCTGTCTTTATCAAGTTCTTTAATTAAACTGCCATCTATCTTAATAAAATCAGGCTTTAATTTAATGACATACGAAAAGTTGGAAAAACCACTTCCAAAATCATCTATGGCAACCTTGGCGCCATAACGTTTAATTTCGTAAAAAAAGAGCAAGACTTTATTAAAATCTTGCACTTTTTCAGATTCTAAAAGCTCAAATGTTACACGATGCCCCATATTTGATGTTCTTAATTTTTCAATAATAAAATCACAAATCTCTGGATTTATAATATCTTCAAAGGAGAGATTGATACTAAAATCAAAGAGGTATTCTTCAAAAATTTTAAAACTCTTTTCAATAATCATCATGGTAATTTTGTCATACACCTTAATGGTTTTTGCGACAGGAATAAAGTTATTGGGATCGTGAATCACCCCTTCTTCATCAATTAAACGAGAGAGTGCTTCAAACTTTACAATTTCATTGGTTTTATTATTAATAATGGGCTGAAAATAGGGCACAATCCCCGAAGCATCGACAATAGCTTTACGTATTTTTGAAGCATATTTAAGGTTGTTTTCATACTCTTGCGAAAAGCTCATACTGTCTTCATAAATCCAATACTTAAGTTGCTGTTGTTTTGCATATTTAAGCGCCATATTCACTTTGGAAAATATATCATGATTAGATCTACTCGCACTTGAGGAGAGGGTGCAATCAACATAAATTTCTGTTTGTGCATAGGCATATTTTAAGTGTGTTAATTTTTTAGAGAGAGATTCGATGTACTCTTTTAGAAGATAAAAATTCATCTTTTCTTTGATTAAAATCGCAAATTCATCTCCAGCAATGCGATAAACCGTTCCATCTTTTTGGCTCTCTTTTAAGCTTTTAGCAAAAGACTCCAAAATAAAATCCCCCACAACAAAACCATAAAAATCATTCAAAAGTTTAAAATTATCAATATTGGCAAGAATCAGTGTAAATTCATTCTGCTCTTCAAGATCATGACGTAATTTATAAAGGTTGGGTAAACGTGTCAAAGAATCGGCATAAAACTGTTCAACAAGGCTTTCTTGCATTAATTCTAATTCTCGTGAGAGCATGTCAATCTTTTCAGATGAAGAGATCTCTTTTGGGACACTTTGTTGCATTGTCTGCCTTTATTGAAATCTTAAATAATGGGGAATTATCATTGTAGCAAAAGTTGAATAAATTATAAAAAAACCTATACAAGAGGCTAATTCTTCTTGAAGTTTTTTGTGTTACAATTTTTAAACCTCAACAAAAGGAGATAGGATGTCTTTGAAAAAATATTGTGTGGTACTTATTCCATTCTTATTCATACTCAACGCATATTCAGCAGGAAGAAACAGTGAAGTTGAAGTCCCTCGAACAGCGTACAAAGATCCTTACAAATACTACATTTTATCAGATACGAAACAAGCGACCATTCATCAAGTGAGCCTTAAGCGCCTTAGTTACGACACCATCTTATACATCAAAGTAGAAATCAACTGCCCTTCACGTGTCTTACGAGAAATGGGACATAACATTAACTCCCTCAAAGCCATTACAACTAACACTCCTACACAATGGTATCAACCCACTATTGGAAGTGCACAAGCAGATATTATCACCTACGTGTGTCGCTAAGAGAGCAATTGCTTTAACAGAGGCTCCATCTCTTCATAATCATCACGCTGGCTAAAGGCTTCAAAGAGTTGCATTTTCAGTGCAAAAACTTGCGAATCAAAAAATATGCTAGAGCTTCCAAAATCAAGCCCACTGATGCCTAGCGTATTCATGGCTTCCCACACTTCAGGAGAACTAAGCGTACTCAGTGCATCTTGAGCAATCAGCTGTGTCAGCCACGAATTATCACCCTCATTGGCTTTTATAGAGTCATAATGGAGTAAAAAATCCTCAAAACTCCCCTCTTCTTTCTTGATAGAGTTGTACATTCCATACCCAATGCCCGCATATGGGTCTAGCTCAAACAGTCTGCTTTCCATGGCTTACTCCTTTTACATGTAAAAGCAAAAAATATACCTTTTTATCTTTACATGTAAAAACATGACAAATCGTTCATTAAGTGAAAGTTTGATAAAATGCACGGATTTGGTTACTCGCAACCAACCCCCCATCTCATATCATAACGAAGAGGTACTGCTCATGGTGTATCAGCACAAAGATTTGATTGGTCTAAGAGACCTCTGTAAGGAAGAAATTCTTTCGTTTATTGACTTAGCCAAAGAATTTAAAGCACTCAATAATAGTGATGTCAAAAAATCTCCCTCTTTACACGGTAAAACGGTCATTAACGCATTTTATGAAAATTCCACACGTACCCGTGTCTCTTTTGAAGTCGCTGCAAAACGCCTTGGCGCTGATGCCATTAACTTTTCAGCATCTCAAAGTAGCTCCAAAAAAGGGGAAACCTTGGTGGATACCATTCACAATATGGAAGCGATGAAAACGGATATTTTTGTTTTGCGCCATCCAAACTCTGGTGCAGCGCACTTTGTCGCTCAAAACAGTGATGCTTCCATTGTTAATGCAGGCGATGGTCTTAACGAACACCCTACACAAGGCTTGCTTGATTTGTTTACCATTTTAGAGCATAAAGGAAGTTTTGAAAATTTAACGGTTTCTATTATTGGCGATATTGCCCACAGTAGAGTTGCACGCTCAGATATTTGGGCGATGCGAAAACTAGGTATTAACGTTAAACTCTTTGGCCCTCCTACCATGCTTCCTGTACATATGGAAGTGTTTGACTGTCATGTCTGCTCTTCCATGGAAGAAGCGGTGGAGGGAAGCGATGTGATTATTATGCTTCGTATTCAGCTGGAGAGACAAGATGGCACACTCTTTCCCTCTGTTCGTGAATACTCCAAATTTTTTGGACTTACCTCTACACGCATGAAACTGGCAAATAAAAACGCCATCGTTCTTCATCCAGGACCGATTAATCGAGGTGTGGAGATGAATTCCGATGTGGTCGATAACAAGGATTACTCCGTGATTTTAAATCAGGTTGAAAACGGTGTTGCTATTCGTATGGCAGTCCTTCATACCTTGAACCTTTATAGAAAAAGTAGGAATATGTAATGAAAACTTTAATCAAAAACGGCATTATTGTGAATAGCGATGGTCAAATAAAAGCAAATGTACTTATTGAAGATGAGATGATTGTAGATATTATTGAGCATGAAGTGCAAGCCGATACAGTCATTGATGCATGTGGTAATTACATTATGCCAGGGCTTATTGATATGCACGTGCATTTTAGAGACCCAGGGCAAGAGTATAAAGACGATGTCATCTCAGGCAGTGAAACCGCCGTTGCGAGTGGGGTAACCACCTGCCTTCCGATGGCAAACACGTTTCCTATTAATGACAACAGCTCGATTACTCGTGCGATGATTCAAAAAGCTAAACAACGAGGCTTGATTGATTTATTGCCTATTGGGGCGATTTCACAAGGTTTGCATGGAGACCGCATTGTTGAAATGGGCGATATGATTGAAGCAGGAGCAGTGGCGTTTTCAGACGATGGACTCCCCGTATCTGATAGCAGTGTTATGCGAGATGCCTTAGAGTATTCTCGTGGATTTAACTCCTTTGTCATCAGCCACTCAGAGGATTGCTCACTCTGCCGTAAAGGCGTGATGCATGAGGGTGAAATTTCAACCATTTTAGGTCTTAAAGGTATGGCTTCTGAGAAAGAGGAGATTATGATTTCTCGGGATATGCTTTTAGCCAAACTCACCAAAGGGCATATTCATATCGCACATGTAAGTTCTGCGTGGTCGCTTAAACTCATTGAACTTGCTAAACAAGAGGGGATTAACATTACCTGCGAAGTCACTCCACACCACTTTAGCTTTTCTGATAAAAACCTTCTCTCCTACAATACCCACTTTAAAATGTCTCCACCGCTTCGTAGCGAAAATGACATTAACGCTATTCGAGAAGCGCTTAAAAGTGGTTTGGTGGATGTCATCGCAACTGACCATGCCCCACACCATAACGATGATAAATTTGTCGAGTTTGACAATGCCCCTTTTGGTATCTTAGGACTGCAAACCCTTGTGCCACTCACCTTAAAATTGGTCAATGAAGGAATCATTTCCCTTGAGCGCATGGTTGAACTCACCTCAGCCAACCCCGCAAAAATTTTGAACCTCAAAACAAAGGGAAAAATTGCCAAAGGAATGCTTGCGGATATTGCGATTATTGATCCCAATAAAGAGTATATTTACGATGAGAGCATCAACAAATCAAAATCCAAAAACTCGCCACTTTTTGGAGAAAAACTCACAGGTGCTGCGGTGATGACACTTAAAAATGGTCGTGTGGTGTACGACTTTCCTCACTGTTTATAAGCCTTACATGTAAAGATGCAAGAGGTGCATTACAGCACCTCTTGCGCCATTTTTTGCATCGCTTTCGCACTTACATGTAACGCTTCAAGTTCTTCTGGAAGCAGTTTATACTTTAAAATTTTACTCGCACCTTTTTTTGTTACCACCACAGGGACATTAAGCACCACATCATGCAAGCCATATTCACCATCAAGGTAGACACCCAAAGGTAAAACCGAGTGTTCATCATTGGCAATGGCTCGAATGATGCGAAATACACTCGCCGCTGTGCTGTGGTTGGTGTTGCCTTTTTTGTAAAATATCTCAAAACCTGCGTTTAAAACACTTTGATAAATCTCTTCACGGTTGAGTCGTGGTAAGCCATTGAGCTCACAAAATGTGTCGACATCCAATCCACAAATATTGCAAATACTCCACGGAAGCGTACTTCCCTTACCGTGTTCACCCAAAATATACCCATTGATATTTTTAGGATCAATGCCTACTTTTTTACTCACAATTTTCATAAATCGAGCCGTATCGACCAGCGTGCCTGAACTAATCAAACGCTCCCTTGGATAAAGCGCTTCTTTGTAAGCAATGTGGGTAAGAACATCCACAGGATTGGTCACCATGATAAGAATGGCATGAGGAGCATAGGTATAAAGTTTATGAATAATCTCACGAATGAGTGTGGCATTTTCATGCAACAATTCATCTCGTGTTTGACTCCCCTTCAGTTGTGCCCCTGCGGTAATGACAATTACATCGCACTGCGCACAATCCACATAATCCCCACTGTGCAAATGGGTGTTACGTGCATAGGTAAATGACTCCACATACGAAAAATCTGCCACCTCTCCCAATGCCTTTTCTTTGTTGCGATTGACTAAGACAATCTCGCTCATATTTCCCAGTGTCAAAAGGTAATTCACCAGCTCAACCCCAACACCACCCGCTCCAATAATCCCTACACGCATGAACTTCCTTTAAACAAATGACAGTATAACACGCATTAAGGTGCGTTAATGTGTTAAAAAATAAGCGTATTAAGGGTACTTCTACGCTTCGCTTGACATGTGTGAAAAGGAGTCTTGAGGAAAATAAGGAAAAAGAAACGCTCGAACTGGGCGATTCGAGCGTTGGTATAAAAAAATTTTTTAGATTGTTCACAAAAAGGAGGTTTTTGTCTTACACGTAAAAGTATAGGGGATAAGCTTAAATAATAAACGAACAATTATTAAACAAATCATAAATAAACGTAAAAAATAGAAAGATTTTCAAGGGAGGATTTAAAAAGAGTGGCTCCGAATGCTGGATTCGAACCAGCGACCAAGTGATTAACAGTCACCTACTCTACCGCTGAGCTAATTCGGAACACCTGAATGAGGTCGAAATTATAGTAAAAAAATATTTGATTGTCAAGAGATTTTAGAGAAAAAATTAAAAAAAGGCTTATTGCCTATTTTTCCATCACTCTATTCAAGAAAAAGTCAGTCAAAAAAAGGTACTATTATAACCTATACTAATAAGGAGTTATCATGAAAAGACAACTTGCTCTATTGACACTTACAGGGGCGTTAAGCGTTCCAATGTTTGCGGCTGAGTTTATCACGATTGGAACGGGTGGTGTTACAGGAACTTATTATCCAACAGGTGGTGCCATTTGCCAGATGGTCAACAAAAACAAAAAAACCACAAACATTCGTTGTTCTGTTGAATCAACAGGCGGTTCAGTTTACAATGTAAATACCATTAAAGCAGGTGAACTTGATTTTGGTATTTCTCAAAGTGATACAGCTTATCAAGCGTATAAAGGAGAAGGTAAATTTGAAGGTGCGGCTGCTGTTCCTGAGCTTAGAAGTGCCATTGCTATCTACCCTGAACTTTTAGCGCTCGTTGTCAGTCAAAAATCAGGTATCAAAACGATCAATGACCTTAAAGGGAAAAAAATCAACATGGATTCACCAGGTTCAGGTACACGTATGACTGCTGAAATGGTTTTTGATGCATTTGGTCTTAAAACTTCTGATTTAGCGCTTGCTAATGAACTTAAATCAAGTGAAGGTCCAACTATGCTTCAAGATAACCACATTGATGGTTACTTTTTTATGGTAGGACACCCAACTGCAAACATCAAAGATGCAGCGAATTCTGTTGATATCTCTATCGTTCCTATTGAAGGAACAGGGATTGATGCTATGATCAAAAAAATATCCTTATTTTGCGAAAGGAACTATTTCTGGCTCATTTTACAAAGGTGTGCCTAATGATGTTCCAAGTATTGGTGTAAAAGCAGTATTAGTTACGAGCACAAAAGTAAAAGATGAAGTTGTTTATCAAGTGGTTAAAACGATTTTAGATAACTTTGAAAAATTCAAAGAACTCCACCCTGCATATAAAACCATTGCCAAAGAGAGTCTACTTGAGGGCTTAAGCGTGCCACAACACCCAGGTGCGATTAAAGCATTTAAAGAGGCTGGACTCCTCTAATTTCTTTTTACATGTAAGGCTTGAGAGAGTCTTACATGAGTTTATTTATTTATAAAGGTTACGCTATTGAAGACATTAACACAAAGATTAGATGACGAAAAGCTCATCAATGAATTTGAGGGACAAAGAGACTTTGAAAAAGGGAGTTGGCAATACTGGCTTATTTCAGTCATTGCTTTTTCATGGTCGCTCTACCAGCTGTACATTGTTTTAGACCCAGGAAATAGCGCCCACGTAAGGTCTATTCACCTTGCTTTTGCCATCATTCTTGCTTTTTGTATGCACTCTATGTATAAAAGTATTACATTAAAATCAAAAATTACATGGTACGATTTTTTAATTGCCTTCGTAGGTGTTACAGTAGTTCTATACCAATGGTACGCTTATAGAGACTTAGCGATGCGCTCAGGTGCGTGGACACAAACTGATGTTATCGTAGGTGTTTTAACGATGCTTACCGTCCTTGAAGCCTCTCGTAGAGTTATGGGACTTCCTTTAATGATTGTTGCTATTGTTTTTCTTGCATATGACTATTTTGGTCCATATCTTCCTGATTTGATTGCCCATAAAGGGGCAAGCCTTAACAAAATTGTCGGTCAAATGGTCTTAACAACAGAAGGTATTTTTGGTGTACCTTTGGGTGTAAGTGCTAGTTTTGTCTTTTTGTTTGTTCTTTTCGGTGCTCTGCTGGATAAAGCAGGGGCTGGTGAGTATTTTATTAAGCTAGCGTATACACTTTTGGGTCGTTTTGATGGAGGTCCCGCAAAAGCTGCGGTTGCATCTTCTGGGCTTATGGGAGTTATCTCAGGCTCCTCTATTGCCAATACCGTCACAACAGGAACATTTACGATTCCTTTGATGAAACGCCTAGGTTTTAGTGCCCACAAAGCAGCGGCTGTTGAGACAGCTTCATCGGTTAATGGTCAACTTATGCCTCCTATTATGGGTGCGGCAGCGTTTATTATGGCGGAGTTTTTAGGGCTTGATTATACAGATGTTGTCTATGCGGCATTTATTCCCGCATTTACCTGTTATTTTGCCCTCTTTTATATTGTGCATTTAGAGGCTAAAAAGCAAGGGATTAAAGGTGAGGATCAGAGTGTTTTAGGACGTGCATTTCCCCTCTTTTTAAAAGGCTTGCACTATTTTATTCCTATTTTCTTTTTGATGTACACCCTGATTATTTTAAGACAATCTGCGCAAAGTGCGGCCTTTAGTGCTATTATGTTTTTGATGATTATCATGGTCGTTCAAAAACCCTTTAAAGCATGGATGAACAAGGAAAAAATAACCTTAGCTATCTGTTTAGAGGGTTTTTCAGATATTGGTGTTGGTATGGTCAATGGTGGCAAGAATATGGTTTCTATTGCCATTGCAACCTCTGTGGCGGGCATTATTGTAGGGTCTGTCACCTTAACGGGTATTGGGCTTATTTTATCGGAAGTGATTGAGCAATTATCAGGTGGCTATATTTTAGCAATTCTCTTTATGACTGCCATTGTTTCACTTATTTTGGGTATGGGACTGCCAACCACGGCGAATTATATCGTTATGGCATCACTCACAGCACCCATTATTGTTGAATTAGCCGGCAATAGTGGCATTATTGTACCTTTAATTGCAGCTCACATGTTTGTATTCTACTTTGGTATTTTAGCCGATGACACACCACCTGTGGGTATGGCAGCCTATGCTGCCGCTGCGATTGCAAAAAGCGATCCTATTGTTACTGGAATTCAATCTTTTATTTATGACATTCGAACAGCAGTTTTACCTTTTATGTTTTTCTTTAATAATGAACTCTTGCTGATTCATAGTGTTAATCCAGAAGATCCCAATGATGTTTCAGCTTGGGTTTGGATTACGAATCCTTTGGAAATTTTAGTGATTTTTACAGGGGCTGTTTTGGGTATGTTTGCCTTTACATCTGTTACACAGAGTTTTGTTCTCATGAAAATCCACACATTTGAGAGAATTCTCTTAATTTTAGTTGTTCCGTGTATGATGCTTCCTAAAATAGTTGCAAGTTATTTAGGGCTTCCATCGCATTATTTGGTCTATGCCATTGGATTAATTCTTTATGGAGTGGTTTATATGGGGCAGCGTATTAAGTATCAAAAAAGGCACACACTTGTAGCTTAAAGGTTAGTGGGTAATATCACCCACTAACTTACTTTATAAAAATTAACTCCTGCAATACTTTTTACATGTAAAACATTTTTATCCACTAACGCATTAAGATTTTTCAAACTCTCTTCATCAAAACAAAGCGCTATATCTTCAAAACTTTGAGGTCTTCGTTTTAATAATGCAACAATTTCTTCCTTGCAAAAATGACGTTTCGTTGGAATATAATTTTTCTTATATGCAATAGTAACATGTAGGTTTTCAAGGAAATGGGAAAGTTCAATTAAACGCTCAATGCTTACGGCCTTAACAGCATAAGCAGGTGGACGGTCAATAGTGCCTACATCAATACGATCAGGTTTAATCTCTTGTAACACAGCATTTAGTGCTTGAAACTCTACCTCACTATCATTCAAGCCTTCAACAACCAATATTTCAATCACAAGCTCACCACGATAATGCGCTCTAAACTCTTTCATTCCCTCTATAATATTAGCAATATTAATCCCTTTATGTGCGCGATCCAATTTTTTAAAACACTTCGGATTCACACAATCTAAAGAAAGTTTAACGATGTCTAATTTTGAGAGAATGGACTGAATTTCAGGTTGATCAATAGTTGAGCCATTTGAGAGAATAAGCAATTTATGCTCTTTTTTTATTTTCAGAATTTCATCCACTAAATGCGCTAAATCAGGATAAAGTGTCGGTTCTCCATTGGCTGTAATCGTAATAACATCTATGTTTTCATACTTTAATAATGCCTCTTTAAGTTCATCTATAATCTCCTCTATCAAAGGCGCTTGACTTACTTTTTGAACCGTTTTAGCCCCTTTTAACTCACAATATAAACAATCAAAATTACACTGTTTATTCTCAGGACTCAAATCAATGCCTAAAGATTGTCCAAAACGTCTTGAAGTAATGGGACCAAAAATCAAAGAGCTCATAGAAAATCCTTACATGTTAAAAGAGGTTTGCCCTCAAAAGAGGGCAAAAGATTAGAGTTTAGTGCGAGATTGAACTTGTTGAATAAAATACTTAGCATGTTCTACAGGAATATCAGGCAAAATACCATGACCTAAATTGAAAACATGACGCTCATTTTTCATCACATCAACAATGTGTGAAATACCTGCATCAATCGCCTCTTTGCTGTAAAGACGGGTCGGTTCCATATTGCCCTGAAGCACATATTTATGCCCTAATTTCTCTTTAGCTAACTCAATGGGTGTTGACCAATCCACACCAAAAACATCAAATTCACCATCAATTTTATCGAGATAGCCACTGATACCTTTAGGAAATAAAATAACAGGAACATGCGGATATTTGCTTTTGAGATAAGCACTGATCTCTTTCATATACGCCCAGCTAAATTCAAAATACGCACGCTCTTCAAGTGCTGCCGCCCATGAATCAAAAATCATCACGACATTCGCACCACTTTGAATCTGACGCTCCATATAACCCTTTAACACTTCTGTTACTTTAGCTAATAAGGCATGCATAAAACTAGGATCAGAATAAATAAGTTTCTTTACCAAAGCATATGTTTTGGTGCCTTGCCCTTCAATCATATACGTAGCAAGCGTCCACGGTGCACCACAAAAACCAATAAGCGCTTTATCGGCTGCAAGTTTTCCACGAATAAGACGAATCGTCTCATACACATACTCCAAACCGTCAATCGCTTTTTGCACATCAAGTTTGTCTAAGTCAGCTTGATTTTTAATAGGGTGTGAAAAAATAGGACCTTCGCCTTTTAAAAACTTCAGCTCCATACCCATCTCTAAAGGAACCACTAAAATATCACTAAATAAAATAGCTGCATCAACCCCTAAAATATCCACCGGTTGAAGTGTCACTTCACACGCTTTTTGGGGGTCTTTACACAAAGAGAGAAAATCACCCGCTTGCGCTCTTACTTCCATATATTCTGGCAAATAACGTCCCGCTTGTCGCATCATCCACACTGGAGTATACGGCGTTTTTTTACCCAAACATGCATCGACAAAAATCATTAGTGTTTTCCACCCTTATGTAAAAAATAAAGTCCAATGGAGAGTGCCGCAATAGAGATGGAAAAATAGAGCATCTCCAAAGCACCTTTATATTCTGTGTGCAAAATACGTTGGAAAAAACTCACAATGAGCACCATTACAATGACTTTTGCAATTTTATCTTTAAGCTCATCTAAGGAGCTTACATAGAGTATTTTATCGCCACCGCTTCCTTTGGCAACATCAATGTCTGAGACGAACAACTCATAAATACCAAAACCAAAAATCAAAAGCACCACCGCAATCAAATATAAATCAATGGCGCCTATGATTTCAGCAACAACATCCGCATGAAAATCTTCAGGATGAACCCCTTGAAAAAAAATACTGATAGGTACTAATAAGCACGTGGTATAAATCAGCACTACCAATAACAAATAAGGCAAACGAGGACAAAATACTAAATACAACTGCTAAAAGGATGATGAGCCTACTGGACCATAACCCTTTCTCAAAAAGTTTTTCTATCATTACGCCTCTTCTAGTTTAATCCATTTTTGTGCAATTCTCACCGCATTGGTTGCAGCACCTACACGAATCTGGTCTGCCACACACCACAAATGAAGCACGTTATCACGGTTAATATCTTTACGAATTCTTCCTACATAGGTATCATTTGTATCGGTTGAAATAATGGGCATTGGGTACTCTTTTTTGGCTGGATTATCAATCACAATAACATTTTCTGCATTTTTAAGTGCCTCAACTGCTTTTTCAACATTCACATCTTTTTCAAAATGAATCGTAATGGCTTCAGAGTGACTTCGCATAACAGGAACACGTACACATGTTGCACTAATTTCCATTTTTTTACCCAATATTTTTTGGGTTTCATTCACCATTTTCATCTCTTCTTTAGTGTAATCATTGTCCATAAAAACATCAATATGAGGAATGACATTCAAAGCAATTTGGTGGGCAAACGTTTTTGGCTCGCATTGGTCTAATTTGAATGCAAAAAAGTCTTGCATTTGATTGACCAACTCTTCCATGCCACCTTTTCCTGCACCACTTACTGCCTGATAGGTTGCGACATCCACACGTGTAATATTAAAAAGTTCATCCAATGGCTTTAAAACTTGAACCATTTGAATGGTTGAGCAGTTTGGATTGGCGATAATACCTTTAGTTTGCCATTGTTCAATATCACTTGGGTTGCACTCAGGAACCACTAAAGGAACATCTGCATCCATTCTGAAATGGCTGGTATTATCAATTACAACAGCACCCGCTTCTGCAGCAAAAGGTGCGTAGTGTGCCGAAATATCACCGCCCGCACTAAAAAATGCAATTTCAACATCGTTCTCTTCAAACGCTTTTTCAGTAAGTTCAAGAACTTTATAGGTTTTACCTTTTAGTTCAACTTCCAAACCAACGCTCTTACGGCTTGCAAGCGGAACTAAATTATTGATAGGAAAATCAACCTCTTCTAATACACGAACTAACTCTTCACCCACGGCACCCGTAGCTCCAACGATGGCTACATTGTACTTTTTCATTTCTCTTACCTTGTTTTTTATATTAAGACTTTTTTAATAACCTAATAGCACGAATATTAAGTTATCAAAAAAAGTCTATTGTATTACTTTATGCACTAAACCAATGACGACTTTCCAAGAAAAGATCTTCTTTGCTAATTGCCTCACCCTCACTTAATATAACCGCCCGCTCCACTACGGAAATCAACTCTCTAATATTTCCTGGCCAGCGGTAACTCATTAATGATTCAACAGCTTCTTCTGAAAAATAACGCTTTTGTAAGCCATATTTTTGAATGACTCGCTCCAAAATTACCTCACAAATCGGCAAAATTTCTTCTTTACGTTGCCTAAGAGGAGGAATTTCAATAGGAATCGTATTGAGCCTATAATATAAATCCTCACGAAATCGTCCCTCTTTAATACTTTTTTGGATATCAGCATTGGTTGCGGAGACAATGCGCACATCAATCGGAATCTCTTTGGTTCCACCCACACGTACCATCACACGTTCTTGAATAACCCTAAGAAGCTTGGCTTGCAACATCATAGGCATTTCACCAATTTCATCTAAAAAAAGTGTGCCCCCATTAGCAACTTCAAAATAGCCTTTTTTCTCAGTCGTGGCATCTGTAAATGCCCCTTTTTCATACCCAAAAAGCTCACTTTCCAACAAATTTTCAGGAATTGCCGCCATATTAATGGCAACAAAAGGGTTTTTAGCACGTGGAGAGTTTTTGTGAACATAATTTGCAAATAACTCTTTACCCACACCACTCTCACCTAAAAGGAGTACGCTTACATCCGTTTTGGCAGCTTTTCTTGCAATATTTAATGCTTTTTCAAGTTCTGGTGATGTTGCGATAAAATCACCTGTATCTTCTTTGGTCGTGTCTATTTTTCAAAACTCTCTTTAACTTTCGTTCGAATTTTATCATGGCGCTTAATTGCTTCTACAAGTGTCTCAATTTCAAATGGCTTCGTAAGAAAATCTTTCACACCCAAACGAACCGATTCAATGGCACGACTCAGTGTTGCATTGCCCGTAATGACAATCACATCATACTGGCCATCAAGTTTTTTAATAAACTCGATGCCATCCATCCCTGGCATATTAATATCTGTGACAATCAAATCTACACTGGTATCAATTTTTTTAAGAGCATCCAAAGCACTTTTATAGGTCGATATTTTAAATTCTGCATATTCCCCTAGAGCAATTTCCAGAGATTTTCTCATATTAATATCATCTTCTACAATGGCAACGTGCATACCTAAATATTCCTAGCTCAAAAAAGTTTTATCCGAATGGTTTTTATGGTAGCGAATTCATCTTTAAAATCTACTGTAAAACGGACAGGTTCAATGACAAGCTCAACTCTGTCATTGCCGTGTTTTAGGTATTGTTCTCTGCGAGAAAGGAGATGTGTTGAGAGAGGGTAAAAACACGGAAGAATTTCATCATAATGTTTTCGAAGAAACTGCTCTAAGGGAAGCTTTTGTGTATTATAAAGCGGAAGTGTGCATAACACTTTCGCTTCACCTTCATAAGGAACACTGACTGAGGCAATATTTTTTTTGCTCGTATACAACAAGAGCGTTTACAGTGACAATTTTGTAGGAAAACCAAAAAAAGTTCACTGCAAAAAAGCCCTTGTGCAATAACGACTAATAAGCAAAAAGTTCGTGCCACCTACGTGCGCTCATTGTAATTTCCATACGAACACTGTACAAACCATCTTTTAATGTAGCATCTGTAATGGCAGCATCTTTCACGAGTGCATTAACAGAGGCAACAATACGTGAATCCTTCAATGCCGCATCTTTAACGGTCTCACTTGAATTAATTTTTACACCATATAATTTTTCGCCCAACTGTCGATAACCATCCGTAATGGCTGCACGTTTTGCCAAAGCAATGGCTTGAGCTGGAGAAACCGTATTTTGCGGTGCAATGCCCTCGCCATAGACAACAAACGATTTCTCATTACTAAAATCATACGCTGCAGCTTTTGGATCTTTTGCAGGCGCTTCTTTACTGGAACATCCAGAGACCAACATGACTAAACCCAAGCTTGCCAAAAGTGTTATAAACCATCTACTCATGCATACACCTTTAAATATTTTTATTTTTTTAAGCAACTACTATTCCAACTCTTCACTGGCAGGATTTTCATCCGAAAGCAAAGAAATGTCTTGTGTTGCACTCTCTTCGTCTATTCCTTCAATATCTAACTCTTCATCTTCTTCTTTTGGACAACGAGCAAGGCTCTGAACCACATCTTTACCTTCTACGGAAACTACTTTCACACCACTGGTATTACGTCCAGCTTTTCGAATTGTTTCCATATCCACACGAATCATTTTTCCACTGCTGGTGAGTGCCATCAAGTCTTTATCTTCATCGACAATAACAACACCAACTAAATCGGCTGTTTTTGGTGTAAGTTTCATAGCAATAACACCTTTGCCACCACGATTTTGAAGCCTGTACTCTTCAGCTGTTGTTCGCTTACCAATACCTTTTTCTGTTACCGTTAAAAGCTCTTCTTGGTCGTTGTAAATAACCGCTGCACCTACAACACAATCATTCTCTTCTTTGAAACGAATACCTGTCACACCACGTGCTGTTCGTCCAATTTCACGTGCATCACCCACTTCAAAACGAATACACATACCTTTTTTTGTTACAATAAAGAGATTTTTTGCCTCTTGCGTCACAATCTTAGCGGTTACTAAACCATCATCATCATCTAAGGTAATCGCTCTCACACCTACGGAGCGAATATTTTTAAATTCACTTAATTGGTACGTTTAATGACACCATTTTTAGTAAAGAACGCCAATGATTTGGTTTCATCAAAATCTGTCGTTGGGATAATTGCCATAATTTTTTCATCGGCTTGCAGTTGAATTAAATTCACCACTGCTTTCCCTTTTGCGGTTCGGCTACCTTCAGGAATTTTATAGACTTTTAACCAGTAGAGCTGTCCACGATCTGTTACAAACATCAAAGTATCGTGTGTATCAGAGACGAAGAAACTCTCAATAAAATCATCATCATAGGTGGTAACAGCAATTTTGCCTTTACCGCCACGTTTTTGTTTTTCATACTGTTTAAGAGGTACTCGTTTGATGTAACCTCGATGCGTAATGGTCACAACCATCGGTTCGTTAGCGATCAAATCTTCCACATCAATATCATCATAATCATCAACAATTTCAGTAATACGTTTAGATTTGAACTTATCTTTTAACTCAATAAGTTCCTCTTTAATCAAATTATTGAGCAGCGCTTCACTACGTAAAATATCACTTAAACGTTGAATTTCAAGCAATAATTCTGCCAATTCATTCTCAATTTTATCTCTCTCAAGTCCTGTAAGACGTTGGAGTCTCATATCTAAAATAGCGCCTGCTTGAACTTCACTCAGGTTAAAACGCTCAATCAAACCATCTTTCGCACTTTTGGTATCCGCACTGCCTTTAATAAGCGCAATGATTTCATCGATATTATCCAGAGCGATTTTTAAACCCTCTAAAATGTGCGCTTTGGCTTTGGCTTTTTCAAGTTCAAAAATAGTACGGCGAATGATAACTGTTTTTCGGTGGCGTAAAAAGAGTTGTAACAGTTCTATCAGTGTAAAGATTTTAGGTTCTTTATTGTGAATCGCAAGAAGAATAACACCAAATGTCACTTCAAGATTGGTTGATTTATAAAGATTATTGAGAACAATATCACTCATCGCCTCACGTTTGAGCTCGATGACCAAACGAATACCATCTCTATCACTCTCATCACGAATTTCACTAATACCTTCTATCATCTTCTCTTTAACAAGCCCTACGATTTGCTCAATAAGGCGCACTTTATTGACTTGATACGGCAATTCATCAATGACAATAATATCTTTATCCCTTTTTTCTCAATATGCACTTTTGAACGAATACGCACACGACCTCGCCCCGTACGATACGCTTCTAAGATACCCTTTTTACCAAAAATAATACCACTCGTTGGAAAATCAGGGCCTTTAATAAACTCCATAATTTCTTCAAGCGTTGCTTCTGGATTATCAATCAAAAGTAAAAGTGCGTCCAAAAGCTCATCCAAACAATGAGGAGGAATATTGGTCGCCATACCAACGGCAATACCGCTTGAACCATTTAAGAGTAAGTTAGGTACACGGCTTGGCAAAACATCAGGTTCCATCATACTGTCATCGTAGTTAGGTACAAAATCAACCGTATCTTTATCCAAATCACGCAACAACTCTTCCGCAAGGACTGTCATACGAGCTTCGGTATAACGCATTGCAGCAGCACTATCCCCATCAATAGAACCGAAGTTTCCTTGACCATCGACCATAGGAATACGCATAGAAAAGGGTTGAGCCATACGAACGAGGGCATCATACACCGCTATATCACCGTGCGGGTGGTACTTACCGATAACATCACCGACAATACGTGCTGACTTTTTGTAGGGACTTCGAGATGAAATCGCCAAATCATTCATTGCATACAAAATTCTTCGATGCACGGGTTTGAGTCCATCACGTGCGTCAGGAAGTGCACGCCCGATAATAACGCTCATTGAATAATCCAAATAACTCGTTTTAATGGATTCTTCAATGCTAATCGTCTTAATATCTTGGTTGGTATTAAAAATATTGTCCATTCACTAACCTTATCGTAATAATATGCTTCATTCTAGCGCCCTTTTCCTTTCTTTTCAATAGGGGTCAGGGCTTTACTTTTAACTTTTGAAGATTTTACACACACCTGCAACGCTTAAATTAAGATATCGGGCAATGTCACTCTTCGTATACCCATCATGATATGCCTCTTTTATAGCATCATTTCGTTCACTTTTATGCTTTACATGTAAAAAATATTCCGCCAATGGCTTTACATGTAAAGGCATAATTTCCCCCTCTTTTTTCGTGTATTTTGTCTGTTTTAACGCTTCAATGTGCTTCAATTCAGCCTCATTTAATGGAATGTCTAAGGTGTTGAAAATCTCTTGTGTATTGTAATGTTTCAACACAAAACTGTTCTGCAAAAACGGTGGAATGGCATCTTTTAAAATGCTGTAACTCGCACAATAGGGATACTCACCCACTTTTGCGCTGAGTTGTGCTTTAAGCGGATTGGTTTCGATGTATTTAAAGAGTGTAAAAAGATAGTGTTCATCGAGCACATACCATGACTTGAAACGGTCTTGCCACAAATGCCCTACACGGTCGTGGCGTTTATTAAAGTAACTCGCATACTGTGCATTAAGCTGACGCATACCAGCAGAGAGATTTTCACGCTTATTTTCAAGGAGAATATGGTAGTGATTATCCATAAGACAAAAGGCATGAATATTAAATTTAAACTCCCTTGAAATCATTGCCATAAGGTCAATAAATTTGGCTTTGTCATGTTGATCTTCAAAAACATTTCCTTTCGCAACCCCTCTATTGTAAACATGATGGTAGCCTAAGTTTTCAATGCGTAAACGTCGTGGCATACAGCTCCTTTTTTTTTGGAACCATTATAACATAAAGTTAAAAGTAAAGCCCTGACCCCTTTATTTTTAGCTTCCCATATCACATGAAATATCACACAAAGGGTATAAACTTTTTAAGTTAGTTTTTAAATATTATTTTATCTTAAGGAGTTTTTATGAAAAAAAGTCTTTTGGTGACACTTGCTGTTACATTTTTAACCTCTCTTTCGCTTTATGCTTCAGAGCCAACATCTGCAAACATTAAAGCGCCGAGTCTTGAAGAGGTATTTAGCATTGATATTCAGGTTGAAAAACCTTTGGTGGTGGGGCAAGATGCAGAACATGGGAGACGGCAGTTAATTTTGATTAAAGAGGGTGGAAAAGTATCGGGGAAAATTAAGGGTGAAGTCTTACCGTATGGTGTCGATAGCCAAATTATCAGACCCGATGGTTTCACAGAATTGGTGGCTCGCTATGCCATTAAATTGGAAGATGGCAACACCATTTACATCAATAACGCAGGTGTGAGACGTATTAGCGACCCAGAAGCGGCTAAACAAGCATCGCAAGGTAAAATTGTTGATCCAAAATATGTCTACTTTGCAACGATTCCAACTTTTGAAGTCTACAATGAAAAATATAAATGGATGGAGAAATCCATTTTCATCTGTTATGCAATGCGTCTACCAGACAAAGTCTTACTTCGTTTTTACGAAGTCAAATAAGCGAAGAAAGCCTTGCGCCTTTTGCAAGGCTTTCCCTAAATCTATTAAAAATTAACCACATTCTTTAAATCTCATACTGATATTTCTGTTATACTTTTGCTTTTTTATTTCACAAGGATTTTTACCATGAAACAGCATTCACACGCTTCAAAGAGGTTCTTAAATACACAAGATTATAAAACGCTCTCCCTTTCTGCTTTTGGTGGAGCACTCGAATTTTATGATTTTATTATTTTTGTCTTTTTCTCAAAAGTGATTGGCTCACTTTTTTTTCCTGCTGATATGCCTATTTGGCTTAGCCAACTTCAAACCTTTGGTATCTTTGCCGCTGGTTATTTAGCACGCCCTTTTGGTGGTGTTGTGATGGCGCACTTTGGCGATTTGTTTGGCAGAAAACGTATGTTTACTTTTAGTATTCTTCTCATGGCAGTGCCTACCTTGCTCATTGGTTGTTTGCCAACCTATGCTGAACTGGGTTACATTGCGCCTGTTTTACTGTTGATTTTACGTATTTCTCAAGGCTTAGCTGTGGGTGGTGAAATTCCAGGAGCGTGGACATTTGTCGCAGAACATGTCCCCAAAGATAAAGTAGGACTTGCGTGTGGAACGCTGACTTCAGGATTAACACTGGGGATTTTATTGGGTTCATTGGTTTCTATTATGATGCAAAGCAATTTTAATGCTCAGGAGATGCACGATTGGGCGTGGAGAATTCCTTTTATTGTGGGTGGTATCTTCGGCTTTATTGCGATGTATTTAAGACGTTGGCTTAAAGAGACACCTATTTTTCTTGAGATGCAAAAGCGTACTAAACAAGAGGAGTCCAAAAAGCTTCCTGTGTGGAATGTCTTATCGCATCATCTCCCACAAACCATCCTTTCTATCTTACTCACATGGGTACTCTCTGCTGGGATTATGGTGATTATTGTGACCGCACACGTTTATCTGCAAGGACAGTTTCACTTTGAAGAGATGGATGTTTCTTTTTCACGTCTTTTAGCCACAGCAGGTTTAGCATTGGGCTGTGTTTTTTATGGCTATCTAGCCGATAAATTTTCCATTGGCAAAGTAATTTTATGGGGCTGTGTTTTCGTTATTTTAGCCACTATTCTTTTCTTCTTCTCCCTCTCTTTTGGTGTCATATTTTTATACGTTGCTTATCCTATTGTCGGCTTTAGCATTGGTATCGTGGGTGCGTTTCCTTACTATATGGTGAGAGCCTTCCCTGCAAAAGTGCGTTACAGTGGTGTCGCATTTTCGTTTAATATCTCTTATGCGATTACAGGGGCTTTAACCTCGTTTCTCATTCCTATTTTGGCGAATTTCTTTAACAAATACGCCGCAGGATTTTACGTCATGACTGTTTATGTTTTAGGTGCGTTGATTGGCTGGTACTTAATGGCTAAGAATGTAGAAGAAACACTCTGCGAGGATATTTAAAAGGCTTTACATGTAAAGCCTTTATCCCTCTTTCGCATCGGCTAATACAAGGGCAAAGAGCACATGAACACCCAGCTCTTGCAGTGCTTTATGCGCCTCTTTTAAGGTGGAACCTGTGGTAATGATGTCATCAATCAAAACGACATCTATTCCCTCGTTACATGTAATCCTAAAATCCCGTTTATTTGCCTCTCGAAACGCTCTACTTTTTCCCGAATAGCTCTCATGATTTTGCGCTCTTAAACTTCCATACAGGGGTGTGAGATAGGGCTTGGTTGCCTTGGCTAAAATGGCGCTATGTGAATAACCATGCCTTATATGATCATCAATGGGGAGCGCATAAATGCCTTTGGGCAATTCAAAGGTTTTTAGAAATTCATAAAAAGTATGACGTCCTAATTGAGCAAAAATCTTTGCACCCACAAAGGTATGCTTGGTATGTAGTAAGGGAGCAATATCGCTGTAACGATAAAAAGAGTAAACCCGAAGCCCATCTTCGAGGATTCTAAAAGCAGGTGTTGGCGTTAAAAAAGTTGAGAGACAGGTTTTACAAAGCGGTTGCCAACTGAGCTTTAAACACAGATGGCAACGCATGATTAGTCAATTTTAAGAATGGTTAAAAAGGCTTCTTGAGGGAGCTGAACTTTTCCAATGGATTTCATTCGCTTCTTTCCCTCTTTTTGTTTTTCTAAGAGTTTACGCTTTCTGGTAATATCACCACCGTAACATTTAGCAGTCACGTTTTTACCCATAGATTTAACGGTTTCTCGTGCGATGACTTTGGTACCAATGCTGGCTTGAATCGCCACTTCAAAAAGCTGACGTGGAACGATCTCTTTCATCGCTTTAACAAAATCACGTCCTCTGCTTTGCGCACTCACACGTGGAACAATGATGGAAAGTGCATCTACAGGCTCACCAGCAACGAGTAAATCAAGCTTCACCAAATCACCCACTTGATACCCAATAGGCTCATAATCAAAACTCGCGTACCCTTTGGAGACGGATTTGAGTTTGTCGTAAAAGTCCATCACGATTTCATTAAGAGGAATTTCGTATTCTAAAAGTACACGCTCAGGGCTTAAATAATCCATCTTTTTTTGAATACCCCGTTTGTTGTTCATCAAAATGATGATATTGCCCAAAAACTCCGTCGGTGTTAAAACCGTTGCTTTCACGTACGGCTCAGAAATCTCTTCAAATTCATTGACGGGTGGAAGTTGGCTGGGATTTTGAATATCAAGCACTTCTCCTTTTGTTGTTTTAACTTTATAGGTAACCGTTGGTGCGGTAGCAATCAAGTCAAGATCAAACTCTCGCTCCAAACGCTCTTTGATGACTTCCATATGCAAAAGTCCCAAAAAGCCAACCCGAAAACCAAAGCCAAGTGCAGCGGAAGTTTCTGGCTCATACGAAATGCTTGAGTCATTGAGTTTAAGCTTGTCTAATGCATCTCTAAGTTCTTCAAATTTATCGGTTTCAATGGGGTAAAGTCCCGCAAAAACAAACTGTTTGACTTCTTTAAAGCCTCCAACTGCTTCAGCAGTTTTGTTGCGATTATCCGCAATGGTATCACCAACACGAACATCCCCTACGTTTTTAAGACCCAAAACCACAATGCCCACTTCACCTGTTTTAATTTCCATTGTTTTTTGCATCGCTAAAGGGTGAGGATACATCAAGTTTAAGACTTCGTGTTTTTTACCTGTACCCATAACATAGACTTCTTGCCCTTTTTTAATAGAGCCATCATAGACACGCACTAACGCTAAAGCACCCAGATAGTTGTCAAACCAACTATCATAAATCAACGCTTTTGTCGGAGCATTCTCATCGCCTGTGGGAGCTGGGATTTTATCGACTAATGTATCAAGAAGTTCTCTAATCCCAATACCACTTTTAGCACTCACACTGAGTGCTTCAGAACAATCAAGCCCAATCGTATGCTCAATCTCATCTTTCACTCGATCAGGATCTGCTGCAGGAAGGTCAATTTTATTGAGAACGGGAATAATTTCTAAGTTGTTTTCAAGGGCAATATAGACATTGGCAATCGTTTGTGCTTCCACGCCTTGAGAGGCATCAACGACCAAAAGCGCACCATCACTGGAGGCTAAAGAACGACTCACTTCATAGGAAAAATCGACGTGACCTGGGGTGTCAATAAGATTAAGAATATACGGTTGTCCATCTTTAACGTACGTTAAACGAACACTTTGCGCCTTAATGGTAATGCCACGCTCTTTTTCGATGTCCATGGTATCCATCATCTGCGCGGTCATTTCACGAGCACTCACCGCACCGCACTCTTGAATGAGACGATCGGCAAGGGTACTTTTACCGTGGTCGATATGCGCGATAATTGAAAAGTTACGAATATGTTTCTGCATTAAACAAACAATCCATTCACACTTTCATTATGATACACACGGCGAATCACTTCCGCAAACACAGGCGCAACGCTTAAGACCTTAATTCTATCACTGGTCTCTTTTAGAGGAATTGTATCGGTTACAACCAACTCATCCAATTCACCCTTCGCAATTCTTTCATACGCTGGACCGCTTAAAACCGCATGCGTACAACACGCCATAACACTAGTTGCGCCACGTTTTTTCAAGACTTCAGCTGCTTTAACAATGGTTCCTGCCGTATCAATCATGTCATCCACCAAAATCACATCTTTGCCACTTACATCACCAATGATGTTCATCACTTCAGATTCATTAGCCTTTTCACGACGCTTATCGACAATGACCATATCCACGCCTAGAAGTTTTGCAAAACTTCTAGCCCTTGCAACGCCACCAATATCAGGACTTGCAATAATAGGATTTTTAAGATTTTTCGCTTTAACGTAATCATTAAAAACAATAGAGCCGTAAAGGTTATCCACAGGAATATCAAAGAAGCCTTGGATTTGTCCCGCATGCAAATCAATCGTCACCACACGATCAATCCCTGCAGTTTGCATCATATTGGCAACCAACTTTGCTGTAATGGGAACACGAGGGGCTGCTTTTCTATCTTGTCTTGCATATCCAAAGTAAGGAACAACCGCGGTAATGCTATTGGCGGAACTTCTTCTTAGGGCATCTGTTAAAATTAACAACTCCATCAAGTTAATATTAGCAGGTGCACACGTTGATTGAATAATAAATACATCTTTTCCACGAACACTCTCACTCACTTGAACACTAATTTCTCCATCACTAAAACGCTTAATTTCAGCTGCCGAAAGAGGCAAAGAGAGATGTTTAGCCACTCTTTTTGCAAACTCTGGATTTGCCGTTCCTGCAAAGACTTTATAGCCTCTCATAATCATATTTCCTTTACATTAAATAATGCTCTATTCTATCCAATAGGGACTTAAGGTAGCGTTAATACTTATTTAATCCTAAAGTGTCATAATGTCAAAAGAGTTCTTAGGAGGTTTTTCATGAACAGCTTACGACGCTTTATTTCTCTCTCGCTTTTGTTCTCCTTTCTTGTCATGAGTTACACAGGAATTGTTCTTTTCTTCGCACCCAAAGGAAGAGTTGCCAACGCAACGCATTGGGAACTTTTTTGGATTAGAAAAAACAGAGTTTTCTGCTTTACATGTAAGCTTTATGCTTCTTTTTTTTAGTCGGTATGCTCTTTCATATTTACCTTAATTATAAGGCACTGCTTAGCTATTTCAAAAATAAAATCAGAGAGTTTTCACTGCTTACCATAGAGTTTATGTTAGCCTTTGGGATTACACTTTTATTTTTCATTGGAACACTTTATAATTGGGTTCCTTTTAGTACCTTTCTTGATTTTCAAGAAGAACTCAAAGCTTCATGGGTAAAACCGCAAAGCTCCTTCAATCAAAAAAGTGATACGCATACCTACAGAAAACAAAAACTGAAAATTCAACCTTAAAAAAACATCTTATATAAAGGAGTTAAAATGAAAAAAAGTTTGTGTACTCTTAGCACTCGTAGGTATCTTAAATGCGGCCAATACCTCAAGAGGTCCTGTGGCTTTTGAAGCTTATGATACTAACAAAGATAACATCATCACGCAGGAGGAGTTTCAAAGTGTCAAAAATGAACGCATGAGTGCAAAGGCTGAAGCCAATATGCCGATGCGAAATGCCATCAATGCTCCTGAATTTGGCGTTTTTGATACCAATAAGGATGGAAAAATTACCAAAGAAGAGTATCAAAAAGGACAGCTTGAGCGTATGCAAGAACGAGGTGGTAGAGGCAGACAATAACCTTTACATGTAAAAAGGGGTGAATTAGTTTCACCCCTTTTTTTTTACGCACGACTGGAGATAAAAAATTCCTAAAACAATGAGAGCAAGTCCTAAGACTTTGTAGAGTGTCACACTCTCTGAAAACAAAAAAGACCGAAGAGATAAAAAACCACCACAAACGTCAAACCCATAAACGGATAGGCGTAGCTCAGCTCAAACTTTGTCATCGCCGCCATCCAACACAAAGATGCCACAAAAGCCGAGACAAAGCCACTTAAAATAAACGGGTCTAAAAACAGCTTCAATAAAAAAATAAGTTTTTCCAGCGTTGCTTCAGGCAAATGCCCATAGTTTGGAATACGCCACTTAATGACTAACTGCCCATACACGGTAAAAAAAATCGTTCCAAAAATGTATAAATGCGCCATTAGCACTCGCTCCATTTGATTAAAATCTCACACACCGCATCAATCTCTTCAAGGCTAATACCATAATAAAGGGGCAAACGAACCAATCGTTCACTCTCTTTGGTCGTATAGATATCTTCACCAAACATACGACCGTATTTAAGTCCTGCTGGAGCACTGTGCAAAGGAAGATAATGAAAAACAGCGCCAATATTTGCTTCTTTGAATTTCTCTAAAAGTGCGGTTCGCTCTTCTAAATCTTTGACTTTAAAATAGAACATATGGGCATTATGCACACATCCTTCGGGTATATGTGCCAATTCAATGAACCCTTTTTTCTCCAAAGGCTCAAGCCTGTCATAGTACGCTTTCCATGCATTTAGACGGTGTTCTTGTATAGTCTCAGCTTTTTCAAGTTGCCCCCAAAGATAAGCCGCTTGAAGCTCACTAGGCAGATAACTACTGCCGATATCCATCCAACCGTATTTATCAACCATGCCTCTAAAAAACTGACTGCGATTGGTTCCTTTTTCACGAATAATCTCAGCCCTGTGAGCAAACTGTTCATCATTAATCAACAACAATCCACCCTCACCACCACTGGTCACATTTTTCGTCTCGTGAAAACTAAAGGCACCTAAGTGACCAATCGTTCCTAAAGGTTTACCCTTATAGCTTGCTTCAAAACCTTGTGCCGCATCTTCAACCACAAAGAGGTTGTGACGTGTTGCAATCTCCATAATCACATCCATCTCACACCCAACCCCTGCATAATGCACAGGCACAATCGCTCTTGTTTTAGGCGTAATCGCCGCTTCAATCAAACGCTCATCAATGTTCATCGTTTCAGGTCGAATGTCTACAAAAACTATTTTTGCTCCACGAAGCGCAAACGCATCGGCGGTACTCACAAAGGTGTAGCTTGGCATAATGACCTCATCACCCTCTTTAATGTCCAAAAGTAACGCTGCCATTTCAAGTGCGTGCGTGCATGAAGGCGTTAAAAGCGTTTTAGCACACCCATAGCGCTTCTCAAACCACGCTTGACACGCTTTACCAAAAGTGCCATCTCCTGACATTTTTACACTATTCATCGCTTCTAAAACATACTTGTCTTCATTGCCTGTTCGAGGCGGTTTATTAAAATGTATCATTTTTTTACTCTTAAATAAATTTTATAGAGTTGTGAGAACTCTTGGCACGCCTTTAGAGCTAAGCTCTAAAAGCTACGCTAACGCTGAGTTTTCCTCGGCGGAATGCCCACGCACCTTTGGGTGCTTTTTTATTAATGAATCTGACTACTTTTAAGAAAATGTTTGGCGTTTTCGCCCTCATTTAAAATTAAATCTATCACACTCACCCCATGCTCAAAGGGAGGAAACAGTTGGTGATACTCAGCATACCCACTATAATCCATCCACTCCACGCCAATTCCCGCTGCTTCAAAAATGGACTCATCCAAATAATCACGTGCAGCTGGACCACTGAGATAAGTCGTTGCCCCCAACTCCTGACACAACGCTAACAGTCTTTCACTTTTGCCCTCCGCTAAAACAAACTCTCTGGAGTCTCGAATTTTTGTTTTAATGTCAAGCATCCCACACAATGCATCAATAAAATAGCGATTAATCTCGCTAATATGTATCTGTGTCGCTCCTGCGTACAACGCTTCAAACTGCTCTTTATAGGCCTTAAAAAAAGGGTGCTTTAGCGTAACTTTGCGCAATGCTTTTCCAATGATTCACATGCCACTTAGCATCGGTTATCATTGTCTCATTGATTTTTTGATGCAGACTCTCCTGACGCACAGCAATACTGAGCCACTGCAAACCATTTTGGGTTTTAATCTTATTGCGGTTACGCCAATCATTTTTGGTGTATTGCATGTCATCGTACAACACAAACTCATCCACACTGCCAATAATGTCAAAATACCCCTTCCACGGGATATAATTTGATTGTAAAATTGCTACTTTTTTCATAAATTAATTGTCTCTTCAATAATATAAAGGGGGCGTCTTTTCACCTCATCAAAAATCTTGCCAATGTAAAGCCCTACAATGCCAATAATGGCAAATAAAAGACCAAACATAAAAAACATTGACACCATTAAACTCGTCCAACCCTCAGTGGCAGTACCAAAAAGAAAATAACGAAGTACCAACCAACTGGCATACATCAAACTCACCAAAGCAATGCTAAACCCTAATTGAATCGAAAGACGAAGCGGTTTATTAGAGTGTGACACGATCGAGTCAATGGCTAATTTAAAAAGTTTTGAGAGATTATACGATGAACTGCCATACGCCCTTGGGGCATGTTCAATATCAATTTCCGTTTTTTTAAACCCAACCATTTGAGCAAAAAGAAGAAAATCACGACTGTGTTCACGGTAACGATTGATTGTTTGAACCACTTTTTGGGAATAAATACCAAAATTAGCAATGGAATTGTCATGCTTACTATCAGTAAAATAGTCCAACACCCTATTAAACGCACGAGAACCTAAACGTTTAAAGAAACTATCTTGCCTCTCTACACGTCTACCAAATACAATGTCATAACCATCACGTGCGGTGTTGTAAAGCTTGATAATCTCTTCAGGTTTATCTTGCAAATCACAATCCATCACAACCACCCACTCGCCTTTGGCATGATCCAGTCCTGCTGTGATGGCATAGTGTTGACCAAAATTGCGGGAAAAATTAATGCCTTTAACCCTTTCATCACGTGCACAGAGCATTACAATACGCTCCCACGAACCTTGAGGGCAAGCATCATTCACAAAAATAATTTCAAAATTATTACTAATTTGAGACAGAGACGTAACTAAACGCTCATACAGCTCAACCAAAGACTCTTTCGAACCATATACAGGAGAAACCACACTAATCTTGATAGACTCCAAGCAAAGACCTTTACATGTAAATTATGGAGCCGTTATTATACGCTTTTTCCTTTGGTGGTTTTGCTGTTTTCTTTTCATAGAGTGGATTTTTTTCAAAAATGAAAATGGTGTACTTTCCATAGTTAAATTGTTCGATAAAATCAGGCATGTTCGATGCCTTAATGCCTTCATTAAATGCTTCAATATTATGTTTATCGGTTATAAAAAAGACTTTACCATCGGTTGAATCCTTCTGGTACCAACGGTCATTAGAGAGCCAATGCTCAAGCTTAATACCCTCTTTGGAGATAATAATAGGGCGAATATCTACCTCGCTGTCACTAAAAACGGTGTAAATATGTGAATCCCAATAGCTTGCGTAACCAAAATGAAGTCCTTTGCTTTTGAGCTCTTCCACAAAAGCAATACGCTCATCCACAAGACCTCTCCATTCTTTAGGAGAAACATACTGCCACGACAACCCAATAGCCAGCAATAAACAAAAAGAAAGAACCAGTTTCATAAATGTCGAAAAAAAAGCGCCACATCATCACATTACAGACTAAAATCATCATGATAAAAGGAGAAATATAACGAATATTATTACGTGCAGCCCATGCATGTTCATGCAGTGAAGTGGTAGCATAGAGTGTAAAAATCAAGAAAAATCCCACATAAGAAAAGAAAATAAAAAAAACGTTCCGTAGCACTCATTTGGAAGAAAGATCTTTTTACATGTAAAAGAGGAATAATAAGAACAAAAGGATATAGAAAAAACTTAATCAAAGAAATTCCACCCTCCAACGAAGAGGCATAAATACCTTCACTCCATTCAGCCCCTATAAAATTAAAAAGCCCTAAAAAGGCGTGTGCAATATGTACGGGTAGCTGTTCAAGAGGAACCAACACTGCTTGGTTTGCACCCCCTGAAACTTTAAGGCTCTCTAAAAGCGTTTGATGTGCCACAACACCTATACCGACAACACCTATGGCAAAGAGAATAATAACAATTCTCTTTACTGAACGAAAACGTCTGATGACACCTTGAAATGTTTTGTAAGAATCTTTTGCAAAATAAAGGGTTAAAACCAAAGCACCCAAAAAAGGAACCACATAGTAAACAAAAAAGCGTACAGGATTGGCAAGAACAAGTAAATATAACAACGCCATAAAGAAGATAAAAGCTTTAATTTGTGTCGCTACACTCAGGACATGAGGGCTTAACTTACGAAAAATAAACATAAAAGCTATCATAAATAAAAAGTACCATGTATACGCTGCTTCACCGTACAATTCACGCAAATACATCGGTGAATATCCCACACACACGACCACGCCACCCATTAAAGAAGCCGCACGTGAAAACATTAAAGAGCGTAAAAATGCATACAAAAAAACTACCATAAAAAGCGTTACAAAGAAGACCGCAAACGCATGAGCAAAATACCCATTTTTTCCCAATAAAACCCAAGGAATCACTAAGATTTGTTTATAAAAAACCCATAAATCATTATTAACATACCACCAATGTGTTGGGAAAAATGTTCCTGCATAGACAATCTCTTCAGCTAAAATATTAGCAATTGCGGCGTCTGAATTAAAAAAAAGCCCGATAAGTTTTAAAAATATAAAAACTTACCTCATACAAAACAAGACTTAAGAGAGAAAAAGCACCCAATAATGGCAGTGTTTTTTTGAATAATTGCTTTTTTGAGCGCACGACTACTCTTTGTTCGATAAAAATTCAATCGCACGTTTATAATAACGGCTTTCTTCTAAACCTTCTTCTTTAAGCGCATTAATGTAAAGCACCAAACGTTCATCAATTTTACTAACAATTTCATCTATATCATCGGTAAGAATAATTAACTCAACATCTTCAGGACGAATGGCATGATGTTCCACCAGAGTGGTTTTAATAAAATCATAAAGCTTTTCCCAATAATTTTTACCGTATAAAAAGATACTAATTTTTGTAATTTTCTTTGTTTGGGTCAGGGTTAAGGCTTCAAAAAGCTCATCGAGTGTTCCAAATCCTCCTGGAAAAATAACATAGGCTAAGGAATATTTAATAAGCATGACTTTACGCACAAAAAAATAGTCAAAACTTAAATGCTTCGTCGTAAAATCATTCCCTGATTGTTCGTGAGGTAAATTGATATTAAGCCCAATGGATTCACATTTACCAGATTCCAAGCCCCCTTTATTCGCTGCTTCCATAATCCCTTTAGAACCACCGGTAACAATTGCATACCCTTTTTTCCCAAGCCTATGGGCTAAGGTATAAGCATCTTTATAATACCGATTATTAGCATGAAACCGTGCACTTCCAAAAAAAAGTAACAGCAGGTCCTAAATCTTGAAGTTCATCAAAGCCTTTGACAAAATCAGACATAATGCGAAGCACGCTCCATTCATTGGTGCGCTCAATATCTTTAATACGCTTTGATTCGCTCATACTACTTCTTTAACGTAATTTTTCTAAACGTTCACGCTTAGTGCCAATCTCTCCGATTTGCACACCAAAGTTACCATCTACAATAACCACTTCACCCATCGCAATAACTTTATCACCTACCAAAATTTCCAAAGGATCATTCGCCAATTGGTCTAACTCAATGACCGAGCCTATATCCATACTCAAAACATCTTTTAAAAGCATTTTCTTTGAACCAATACGCACACGAATAGGCAATCTTACATCTTTAATTAATTCTATATTACTGATTTCTTCTGGACTCATATTAGGAACTACTTTTTTAGGCTCTATCGGAGCAGATTCTTGAACAACTTCTTTAGGTGCAGAAGCCTGAGGTTCTTCTTCAACAAGAGGAATAAGCTCATGAGAAATAGCAAATGCAATTGTGTCATGTGAATTTTGAACCGCTAAATTGTAAATAAAAAGCTTTTCATAGCCTTTAAAATCAATTTGATCATTAGGTCCAATATACTCTATACTCTCAATATCAAAGTCAAGTTTTGGCATATTTTTCTGACTACCAAGGGAACGGGAAAAAGAGCTTAAAATATTGGAGATAATCTCTTTGGTTGCATCTAAATCTTCTGCATCCATCTCCTCTTTTTCAGCACCATCTCCACCGAGCATCATATCGCCAACGGCTGTTGCAATAGATGTTGCCATAGTGACACGCATACGCCCTTGCATATCACCACCCACACTAACATCTAATTTGGCTAATGGAGGGCTGAGTCTAAGCTTACTCTCTGTGCTCTCTTCTTTATTCAGTTCAACATGAGGGGCGATACCTGTTAAGCCTTCAATGGTTGAAATAATTTCTTGTTGCAATAATTGTACAAATGTATTCACACCTTACCCCTGTTGTGGTATATCAAACGATGAAATTTTTGACTTACGAATTTGCTCTAACTCTTCGAGTTCGTCTTTAACTTCATCTTTATCGGTTTTCACCAAACGCTCTATCTTAATCGACTTATGAAAACGATGCAAGCCAATTTCTGCAAGAAAGAGCTCTTTTTTATCAATCATCACAATGGCTTTATCATCAGCTGCACGATCTAAGCGAATAATATCCCCTTTTTTAAGCTCTAAAAGTTCACCCACACTCAAATCTGCTTGACCAATAATCGCCTCATTAAAGACTTCTGCACGAGAAATAAGGGTATTAAGCTCTTTATTACGACTCTTTTTCGCACTCGTTTCGCCTAACATGATATCACGATTGGCAAGACGAGAGAGGATAGGCTCCAAATAAATAACAGGATAACATAAGTTAATCATACCGCTGGAATTTCCAATAATAATCTCCATCACCACCATAATAACAATTTCATTTTGGGAGACGATTTGTACAACGTTAGGGCTTGACTCTTTGGTCTCAATGGCAGGGTACATATCCGTAATGGGTGCCATCCCTCTTTAAGACGCTGCATAATAATACGTAAAATGGCATCTAAAAGATTCAACTCAATGTCCGTAAGCTCCCTTGTTGCTTCATACGATTCACCCAAACCACCCAAAAGTCTATCAATCATT
>JAJOKG010000052.1:37456-43684 GCA_021206415.1 Sulfurospirillum sp.
CCATCCCTCTTTAAGACGCTGCATAATAATACGTAAAATGGCATCTAAAAGATTCAACTCAATGTCCGTAAGCTCCCTTGTTGCTTCATACGATTCACCCAAACCACCCAAAAGTCTATCAATCATTGGAAAAGCAATAGAGGGATTAATCTCAATAATACAATTCCCATCCAGTGGTTTAATTGAAAAAACGTTAAAGCTAGTAGGACTAGGAAGTGACATCAAAAACTCACCATAAGTCATCTGATCCACAGAGTGAAGTTGAATCTCAACGATACTCCGCATAATAGAAGAGATTTGAGAGGCTAAATTTCGTGCCATTTTGTCATGGATGCCCTTAACCGCACGTAATTGCTCTTTAGAGACACGATTAGGACGTTTAAAGTCATAAAGAATTACCTGCTTACTCTCCGTATTATCCATTTCACTAGAGAGCGTATCGCCTTCTTCTTCAACCACTTCTAAAAGAGCATCTATCTCTTCTTGACTTAATATATCAGCCATGAGCTATTCCTAACTCTTCTTTAATTTTTGCTAACAGCTTTTTATGTATTTGTGAAATTCTTGACTCACTAATCTCTAAAATATCGCTAATCTCTTTTAAATTGAGTTCTTCAAAATAGTAAAGTTGAATAATCATCTGTTCACGCTCACTAAAACTAGAAAGAATCCCCTGAACCATCTCCATCAGCTCATCTTTTTCCACTTTTTGTGCTGTATCTTCGCCAGAGAGAATCGTAACTTGCTCGTTTAAAGACATTACAGAGACGATCATCGCACTGTTGCGTGCTTCAGCTATTTTTTCAATATCTTCGCCCAATACTTTTGCCAAATACGCATCATCAGGCTCACTGCCATGTTCACCCAAATAAGCAGTAATTTCATGATCAACCAGTTTTATAAGCCGTCTATTGGCTCTGCTCATCGTATCAAGAGAACGTAAAAAGTCCAGCATGGAACCATAAACACGTTTTTTACCGTATCCCCAAAAAGAGTCATTTTGGTCTTTATCATAACGACGGGAGAGTTTAATCATCTCCTCCGTACCAATAGAAATTAAATCATTGACATCCACAGAAGCTGGCAAGCGCTCACGCAAACGATATGCCATAGCACGTACGGCAGGAAGGTACTGCAAGACCAATTCATCTTGCTCTTTTTTTAAGATTTTGGCTGTATGGGTTAGGCTGCTTTTTGACCATAGGATTCATTACTATCAGTTGAGCCTTTCATAAACTTTTCATATTGTTGGTTCATATTATCTAAACTGGCTAAGAGATTATCCATCACTTTTTCTCTGCTCTCAAGCTCTTGAATAAAATAATCCCCAATGTTTTCATGATCTTTTTTATCAAAAATAAATGTCGCAATTTTGTCAAATCAAAAAAGCTAATCACCGCTACGTGAATAATAAGATAAAACACTAATGTTATCTCTAAAGTATAAAAGAGTATCTCTTCAGGTTCTGAAAAATTGAGTATCGAGAACATTAATCCTATAAAAAAACCACACGTTGTAAAAAAAATAGATGAAATTTTCTGATTTGACCATGAATTGCCTTTACAAAATGTATCTAAAATTGCTCAATAATCCGCTTAAAAAAGCTTCCAAAGCCCTTTGACGTATCCGTTTTAAGCACTTTTCGTTCCAATTTGTAGACTAAATTATTCACAATACGTTTCATATCTAAAGAAGCCAAAGAATTAGGCGCATCATTGGTAAAAAGCGTACGCTGTTTAATACTTTTTGAAATGAGCTTATCTTCAGGTAATTTACCAATCAAATTAAGTTTTAATCCATTACCAATATTTGCCATGGCAACTTTATTAATTTTATCAAAGATGAGTTGCGCCTCTTTCTCACTCTTGGTCATATTTAAAATCAGATGAATATAAGACTGTTGTTTGCTTGGTTATTTTAATGGTTGCATACGCATCCGTAATGGCCGCAGGATCTGGAACGGTCACCACAATCACCTCATCAGCCGCTTCTAAAAAGAGCTGAATATGCTCCCCAATTCCAGCTCCCGTATCAATAATCATAAAATCAATATCATCAAGTACTTTTGTCTCTTCCAAAAATCGCTCATAAACAAACTGTTCAGAGTATTTTAAAATTTCATCACCACTCTCCCCTGGAATGAGCAGAAGATTTTTTTTGATAGGTACGATGATATCGCTTAGGGAACACTCCCCTTTGAGTACATGTAAAATATTTTTATCAATACGAACATTTAAGATAACATCTAAATTGGCAAGACCAATATCCGCATCAAAAAGGGCGACTTTATAGCCGTTATTGGAGAGTACATTTGCCATATTTGCACTCACGGTACTTTTACCTACGCCACCTTTACCACTGGTGATGGCAATAAATTTTGTGCGACTCTGCGTCTTGGATGAGGCAGAACCGACGAGTTCTTGAAGTTTATTCGCCTGTGTTTCCATCTTTACCTCTTTTTTTCTCAAAGCCCTCTAAAATACACTCCACCAAAAAGTCACTGGACGCTGGGACAATATCATCAGGAACCTCTTGCCCAATAGAGAAGTAACTCACAGGTTTATCCGTATCGTAAATCAAAGAAAAAATCGTGCCAAATACTTTAGTTTCATCAAATTTCGTAAAAATAAGGGTATCAATATTTAAAAAAGAGAAGTTTTTGTAAATCTCTTTTAAATCTTCGAGTTTACACCCTGCAGAGAGTACCAAATTGACATCAATTTGCATCTGAGAATTTTGTAAAAATTTATTGAGCTTGATGAGTTTTTCTTTATCGTACTGCGAGCTTCCCACCGTATCAATTAAAATAACATCACAATGTCCTAAAGAGGAGAGCGCGCTGTTAAAATCACTAGGATCAACCACATCTTCAATAGGCAAACGCATCATTTTTGCATAAGCAAAGAGTTGCTCCACCGCTCCAATACGATACGTATCAAGCGTAATGATGCCAACTTTTGAGCGTTTTTCTTGAATGTAGGAGTAACGAGCCGCCAATTTGGCAATAGTGGTTGTTTTTCCCACGCCCGTAGGTCCTACAAACATCATCACCCGTTTATTCCCTTTGGGTAGTTCGGCTTCCACACGTACAGGAATCAGCTTGCGAAGCAATACCTGAAAATAGCGTTTAATGGTCTCTGAGCTATTTTTCATGCGCACAGGCATGTGCTCTAGGGTTAAGTTCATAATATTTTCTAATGATCTTCCCCCATGCCACTGGTTTTTGCCAATTTATAAATTTCTGAAAATTCTGAGGGAATGGCTAGATGGTTGCGGTGCGGTGCTTTTTCTTCCCAAAACATCTCTTGAATCAGTTTAATTTTATCAGCTAGCTTGTTAATCTCATTTTTAATGTCACCCAAATCTTCATTAGGTACTGTTTTTTCTAAAGGCTTCATGCTATTTGAAAAAGATGTATCACTGGTTGCCTGCGCAATTTGAGAAATTTGTTTTGCTGCCTCAGAGAGACTAAAGAGAACATCTTCACCACTTTTAGTGTATTTAGGTTCTGCTTTTGGTTCAACTCTAGGTGCCCCTTGCATCGGAGCATCTTCAATCGCTACCACCACCTCATAAAGTGCGGAAGAGCTAATGGTTTTTTTGCGAATCTGTTTGGTGCTAATCACCAGCGCATTTTCTCCGCACTCTTGTTGTGCTCTTTTTAGCGCTTCTGCTGGCGTTTCACCACTAAACGTATGAAATTTCACCCTTCTATCCTTAAAACGTTTTAACGCTAAGAGCGGTACACCCACAGATAAACGCTCCTGCCATTTGGGATGGGGAACGATGACATGTTTTTGGTGACGCCTTTCATGATTGAAAAATATTATATCTAAATCAAGGGTTCTTGGACCATTTTTAAAGAGACGCACCCGTCTAAAGCGCTTCTCTACATGTAAAAGTATTTTCAGTAATGCGTTTACATGTAAAGAAGTTTCCACAACCATCACGGCATTGTAAAAATCGTTTTGATGCGCATACCCAAAGGGTGGATTTTTAAAAAGAGGAGAACTCTCTTGCACATGCAAACGAGGATCATTCTGGAGCAAACGATAGAGTGCCACAAACCGCTTCTTCACCTCGCCCTCATTGCCACCTACACCAATGAGTGCACGGTAGGTATAGGCTTTTGCACTGCGTCGATAGGAAGGAAAAAAACGAATCTTCTCTAACTTCACCCCATAATCTCCGCACCATGACTTCTAACAATAATCGTATCTTCAATACGTACACCAAACTGATTGGGCAGATAAATCCCTGGTTCTATGGTAAAGACCATATTTTCCTCAATGATCGCTTGTGAGCGTGCGCTAATGACGGGTAGCTCGTGAATATCCAACCCCACACCATGCCCTGTGGAATGCACAAAATAACTTCCAAATCCAGCCTTCTCGATTACATCACGTGCGGCTTTGTCAATCTCACTGGCTTTTACTCCCACTTTCACCGCTTTAAGAGCCATCTCTTGCGCCTTTAAAACCGTGTCGTAGACCTTTTGTCTTTGGGTATCGCTAAAGTGTTGCTCTTTTTCAAAGCGAAGCGTGCCATCAAAAAAGGCGGTACGGGTTCTATCGGAGCAGTAGCGCTCATATTTCACACCCGCATCCATGAGCACCAAACTTCCTTTTTGAAGCGTGCTATCCGTAGGCAAAGCGTGCGGTTTAGCCGCATTGGCATCAAACGCCACAATGGGCTCAAAACTAAGCCCCAAACTGCCTTGACGTTTTAAAAGCATCTCCGCCTCAAAAAAAGCTCTCTTCTCATCCACGCCCTCACCCAAAGCAGACAGATGCTTCGCAAAAGCATCAAACGCCTCTTTGCCAAACTGTGCGGCTCTTTGAAGCTTGTTGAGTTCAGCTTCGCTTTTGATGATGCGTTTTTGTTGCGAGAAGTTGGGTCTTTTTTTGAAACGTGATGGAGAGTTTTTCACTGAGCTTTGCAAAACGCTCAACGTTCCACTCCAACGGATTGTAAGCCACTGTCTGAATCTTGCTTTTGCGCATCAGCAACCGAGCGGTTTTGAGCAAATCGCCTCTATCGCCCTCCAAAACCTCCGCATTGGAAATAAGACTCGAAGCCTCCGTCATATAGCGTCCATCGGTAATAAAAAACGCCTCGCTACCAAGTTTTAAAAACAGAACGTTATCGCACGAGAAACCGCACTCATAAAAGAGTGCGTTCTCATCCATCACAATGTAGTTATTCACGTTAGGCTTGTGCTGCTTGTTGGTGTGCTGCTTGCGCTTTTTTAAGAGCGTCAAGTTCGCCTAACATTTGCATCATAGAAATCATCGCAAGGTGGTAACCAAAAGGACCAAAACCGCTGATTTGACCTGTACATACTGGGGCAGTCATGCTTTTTTGGCGGAACTCTTCACGTCGATAAATATTGCTAATATGCACCTCAATCGCTGGCAAGGAAACCGCACTAATCGCATCACGAATCGCAATAGAGCTGTGTGTATACGCCGCTGGATTGATAATAATACCATCCGCATCACCCAAACACTCTTGAATTTTATCGACAATTTCGCCCTCTAAATTGGATTGAAAAAACTCAATTTCAAAGTTATTTTGCTTTGCAACCGCTTCCATTTGAGAGTGAATCTCCTCTAATTTCATCGCACCATAAACGTTTTGCTCACGATGTCCGAGCATATTTAAATTTGGACCTTGAATCACAACAATTTTCATGCATTACCTTTTGTTAAAAATTTTTCTCTATTATAGCCGTACTTACTTTACGATACAATTACACGAATTTATGGTTTTATAAAGGAAAAATGTGACACTCATAACCGCCGATTTTGTTCTTACATGTAACGAACAATTTGAAATCATCGAAGAGGGTGCGGTGCTCTTTGATGCACACATTTTAGAGGTAGGCAAAGCCTCCACTCTCAAAGAAAAACACCCCACCGTAACATGCATCGAAACCCCAAAAAATAGCGTGCTTCTGCCAGGACTCATTAACAGCCATGTGCATTTAGAATTTAGTGCGAACCAAAGCATGCTACGCTATGGCGATTTTATCCCATGGCTTCAATCGGTCATCGCCCACCGAGATGAACTAAGCGCTCTTGCGACCACAGAGCTCATGACATGTAAACTGCATGAGATGCTTAAAAGTGGAACCACGAGCCTTGGTGCGATTAGCAGTTTTGGAGCCGATTTGGAAGCGTGTGTGAACGCCCCGCAACGTGTCGTTTATTTTAATGAAGTGCTAGG
>JAJOKG010000015.1 GCA_021206415.1 Sulfurospirillum sp.
TAGCAAATTTTGCGGACTAATAATTGATAAAATTGCTACACTATCGCAAAAATTATCAAAAGCAGTTGAAAGATTTTGATCGAGTCTGCCTCTATTTTTTCTCGTCAAAAACAACATTTTTTATCTAACCTCTCACTCCAAACAAGCAAGAAAAAAATCATTAATGATATGCATGGGATACTATCTTTAAAGTTTTGTTTTGACTTTATTGTGATACAAAAAAGTATGAAAAAAGTCTATTTATTATATCAGTATTTCTTATAATGGAAACAAAAAAAGTAAGACTAAAATATTAAAATAAGGGATAAAACAGGTGTTTTATCCCTTTTGATTTAGAACAAAAACTTATTTGCGAAGTGCAACAAGTTTTCTTCTCATATAAGCAATTTTTGTTTGAAGAGGTAAGTGTTTTGGACAGTTGTCTTCACATGCCACAAGGCTCATACAACCAAAAACACCATCATCATCACCAACAAGCTCATAAAAGTCTTCATCAGTTCTTTCGTCATGTGGATCCATTGCAAAACGAGCAACACGGTTAAGACCAACGGCACCAATAAAGTTTGGACGCATCAATTTTGTACCACACGCTGCAACACAAATACCACATTCAATACAACGATCAAGCTCAAATGTCTCATCTGCTAATTTTGGCTCCATTGGCGTCTCAAGCTTAGAAATATCTGGTTTGTGATTGGTATGAATCCAACTCTCAACACGTTTACTCATATCGTTCATCCAGTTACCTGTATCAACGGATAAGTCTTTAATCAATTTAAATGCTGGCATAGGCATCAATTGAATGACGCCATCTTTATAATCTTTTGTTAATGTACGGCACGCCAATTTTGGTGTACCATTCACCATCATACCACAACTACCGCAGATACCCGCACGGCATACGAAGTCGAATGAAAGGTCAGCATCTAATGTCTCACGAATTTTCGTAAGCGCAATAAAAAGAGTCATACCATCGGTTTCTTCGACTTTATACTCTGCAAAATGCGCTTTTGAAAGCTTTGATTGTGGGTTATATTTCATAGCCCTGATGGTAATAGTTCTACTCATTTTGCATCTCCAAATCTCTCATTTTTAGCTTTATAGTAAGGTTGAAGCTCAAACGGCATAAGCGCTTCTTGAATTTCATGTCTGTCTTTGCCAGCAGCTTCCATCTCTTCACGGATTTTATCTACTTGTTCTTGTCTTTGTGCACTGATTGGATTTTCAATGATGTTACCTTTAACACCATAACCACGGAATGCTGGTGGGATTTCCATTTTCATAATGTCAAGATCTTCATACTCGACAACAGGCAATGTATCGCCATCTTTCCATGATGTTAATGTACGTTTCAACCAGTTAACGTCATCACGTTTCAAGTAGTCTTCTCTATAGTGTGCACCACGGCTCTCTGTTCTATCACGTGCGCCTACTGCAACACACAATGCTAGTTTTAGCATCATAGGAACACGGTATGCTTCTTCTAACTCTGGGTTAGCTGAACGTGTTTTAGATTTGATAGTAACATCGTGAGATTTTTTAAGAAGCTCTTCAAGCTCATTAACCGCTTCAGCAAGACCTTTACCATCACGGAAAATCGCACATTTTTCCCACATAATATCTCTCATGCGGTTTTTGATTTCGAAAATGTTATATTTACCTTTGTTGCTTAACAAGTGGTCAATAAAATCACTCTGTTTTTTCAATGCTTTTTCAATCGTTGCTGTGTTAACGTTGACCTCATTTGCTGCACAATACTCAGCAAAATAATCACCAACAATCATACCCGCAACAACAGTCTCACTTACAGAGTTACCACCAAGGCGGTTAAATCCGTGCATATCCCAACATGCAGCTTCACCAGCAGAGAATAGACCCGCTAATGTTGGAGACTCACCTGTTGCTTTTGTTCTAATACCACCCATTGAGTAGTGTTGCATTGGAAGAACCGGCGCCCAACCTTTTGGACCTTCATCCGCAGGGTCAATACCATTAAAGATTTGACAAATTTCTTGTACATCTCTTAGGTTTCTCTCAATGTGCGCACGACCAAGAATAGAGATATCTAACCATAAGTGCTCGCCATATGGAGATTTAACACCTTTACCTTTACGGATGTGCTCCATCATACGACGGCTTACAACGTCACGGCTTGCAAGTTCTTTTTTCTCTGGCTCATAATCTGGCATAAAACGGTGACCATCAACGTCACGCAAGATACCACCATCTCCACGACAACCTTCTGTTAAAAGGATACCTGATGGAACGATTGGAGTTGGGTGGAATTGTACCGCTTCCATGTTACCGAGTTTTGCAACACCCGTTTCAAGAGCAATTGCAGCACCAATACCATCACAAATAACCGCATTGGTTGTTTGTTTGTAAAGTCTACCGTAACCACCTGTCGCAATCAATGTACCTTTAGCCACATATGCCCAAAGCTCACCTGTGACAAGGTCTCTTACGATAGCACCGTAACAACGGTTGTTTTCGTGAATTAATGCAATTGCTTCTTTTCTATCTTCGATGTTTACACCGTGTTTTAAAGACTCATTTGCAACCGCAAACAACATTGTGTGACCTGTAGCATCTGCTGTATAACAGGTTCTCCATTTTTTAGTACCACCGAAGTCACGTGAATGAATGTACCCGTGTACTTCATCATCTTCAACGATCGTTGTTCTCTCAGCATTGATAATTGCTTCACGAGGACCTTTTGCAATTCTTGTCCAAGGCACGCCCCAGCCAGCAAGTTCACGAATCGCTTTTGGTGCTACGGTTACGAACATACGCGCAACATCTTGATCACAACCCCAGTCGCTACCTTTTACAGTATCTGCAAAGTGAACGTCTTCGTTGTCACCACGACTCATTTTTGAGTTACCAATACTTGCTTGCATACCACCTTGTGCCGCAGCAGAGTGAGATCTCTTAACTGGACAAAGACTTAAAACTGTTGTGCTAAGACCACGAGATTGCGTTGCAATCGCTGCTCTAAGACCTGCTAAACCACCACCGATTACCAGTGCATCACAATATTTTACGTTCATATTTACGCCCTAACCTTCTGATCAATTCTTACTTCTACTTGCGCTGTTGGTTTAAATTTGTCAACATGACCATTGCTGTATTCATAACCAATTTTGACGTATGCTGCAAGTGTTTAAAAAGTCCTAGTGCTAAGAAAAATGTTGTTTACCAACCATTTAACTTTTTTAAGTTTTTTACGAGACTCTTTAACGTTCTCACCTTCAAACCAGCCCCATTTAACACAGAGACGATACAAACCAATACACCGTGAAATTCAACCGCCTAAAAGAAGGAGAAGATAAAATGGCCACATTACATCAGCGTACATTCTCTCAGATGAACCGTATGGTCCAATTTCATCTGCTTTAACTGCCATCATTAAAAGGTGAGCAGAACCTAAGAAGAACATTGCGAAACCAGTAAATGCTTGTGTAAACCACATAGTTGTATCATCGTGTTTCATCATACCCATATGTGTTTTATACGCTTGATATTGTCTAAATGTAATAGGCAATTTTCTCATACCTAACATTGCATGTACAATAAAAACTGCAAATACAAACAATACAATTGCAGAAACAATCCAAGGTTGTGGTTCAGCGAAGAACATACTACCTTCAAACATTTTTGTTATTGTGTTCATAAAATCTTTGCTGATCAAAATCGTTGAAACAAAGAACATATGTCCCCACATAAACAAACCTAAGAATAGACCAGTTGCACTTTGAATATAATCAAGTTTCGCTGGAACTCTACTCTTTTTCCCCTCAATACTCGTACCTAAGAAACCTTCAAGTAGGTCATTCACATTTTATCCTTTTTGTGAAGTTTGGTAAACACCCATAAACGCACAAAATGTACATTTATGGGTGGCTACAGCTTTGTTAGAAAACGCTTCATACACTCATGAAAAGCAGTTTTTTCACCACACGAAACACTTATTTGATACTTAATGAATGAAATTATAATATATGCAGGGGGATTTAAAAGGGATTTTTTTATCCCTTTTTAGCTCGTTTGATTATAAAAAAGTAGAGTAAAAGCCCACAAAAAGCCATTACAATCGAGAGTGCTTGTCCTTTACTCATCCAGTTGCCATACACAAACCCAATTTGAAAATCAGGCTCTCTAAAAAACTCGGCAACAAAGCGTCCAACGGAGTAGAAAAAGCCATAAAGGGCAATCAATTCGCCGTCATATTTTTTGTAATTTCTGTAAATATAGAGTACAACAAAAACCATCAAACCTTCTAGCACAGCCTCGTATAATTGGGAAGGATGACGCAATACTCCATCGACATAGATCCCCCACGAAACCTCTGTGGGTCTACCGATAAGTTCTTGGTTTAAGAAGTTGCCAATCCGTCCAAAAACATACCCCACAGGCACACTAATTGCCACCACATCCAGTAGCTTCCAGACATTAATTTTATATTTTAAGTTAAAAAACCATGTCCCTAGAAAAAAGCCCACAATCGCACCATGATAGCTCATCCCTCGAATACCCACAAACGTACCATCATAAAAGGGTTAAACATCTGCCACGGATGAGTCAAATAATACTCCACATGCGGATCATAAAACAGAATGTAGCCAATCCGTGCACCTAGCACAATGCCAATTTCTATCCAGATAAAATAACTCTCTAAAATCTGGTTGCTAAAGCCTACGTTTTCACGTTTAACATACCACTTAGCCGTATAAAGTGCCCCAAGGAGCGCTAGCATATACATCAAGCCATACCAATGCACAGCAAAACCGCCTACTTTAAAAGCAACAGGGTCAAAATGCGAATAAATTTCATTCCAAAAAAGCATAAAAATCCTTACATGTAAAAAGAAAAGTCTACCCGAAGAAGGTTGAGAAAGTCTTTAGAGGCTCAATTGCTCACATACAACCTGATTACGCCCATTCTCTTTAGCACGGTACAATGCCTCATCCACACGTACCATCATGCTTTTTTCATCATCTCCCTCATGAAAGGTTGCCACCCCAAAACTGGCTGTTTTCATCCCAACCTGTGAAAAGGAAAACGATGCAACGCATAGACGCAATTTTTCTGCTAGTAAAGAAGCATTTTCAAGGGGACTATTGGGCAATAAAAGTAAAAACTCCTCCCCACCCCAACGCCCAAAAATATCTTCAGAGCGAATCTGTGCTTTAACGCATAAAGCAAACTCTTGCAAAATCGTATCTCCCACTTGATGCCCATAGGTATCATTGACCGATTTAAATTTATCAATATCAAGCAAGATAATTGAAAAAGGCGTGTGATGTCGCCTTGCAATCGAAAGATGGTGCGCAAAGAGTTCATCCAATTTTAAACGATTGTAAAGTCCTGTGAGTCTATCGGTGATAGAGAGTTCTTCGACCCGTTTTTTTATCGGTAATATCCGTTCGAATGGCGGTATATCCAATTAAAGAGTAATCTTCATCGTACAGTGGCGCAATAATCGTCTCCACCCAATACGCACTGCCATCTTTATGTCTATTTTTAAGCTCACCTCTCCAAATCAAACCACTTTTAATCGCCTTCCACATCTGCTCATACACCGAGGAAGGAACATCCGCATGACGTACAATCGAATGATTGGCACCAATGAGTTCTTCTTTAGAGTATCCTGAAATCTTACAAAATGCCTCACTGACCTCGGTAATCACACCCTTTAAATCGGTGGTTGAGATAATCACATGTTTATCAATAATACTTAAATATTTTTCCAATTTATATTTTGATCTTCGATAATTTGTAATATCACTCAAGGTTAACACTACTGCACTGACATTATCGTTATCATGCAAATAAAGAGGTGCTGCATTCATTTGCATCCACACAAGAGGATACCCCTCTCTTTGAATCCCCATAATAATGCCATTTTGTGACTCACCCGATCGCAAAACCTTCATAAAAGGAAGCTCTTCTGGTAAAAAAAGAAGAACCATCCTCATGAAGGCTTTCCATGGAAGCTCACTATTAAGTGTTCCAATCAGCGTCTTATTAAAAGAAGGTAATATCTTTTTTGCAGTATCGTTGCACTCTGTTATGACCCCTTCACGATTAATCACCATAACGCCTTCTTGCATCGTTTTAAAAAGAAGACGCACCCACGCCTCAGATTCGGAAAGCTGTTTTGTTTTTTTCTTCCGCAATCTCATACGCACGGCTACGTGTACGTTGCAAAGCATACACCCATCCACTCAATAGTATGGAAAAAAGTATGCCAATAAAGACTTGAATATGAGGGTAATAATGATTTAATTGATTATGCAATACGCTATTGGCTTTAAAATAGAGTGTCCAATGAGTATCATATGACGTAAATACAACGGAACGCTCTAATCGAGGTGTGGTTAGTTTTGGATTGGAATTATATAACAGTGTCTCCTCGCTTAAAAATTCACAATCATACACTTCAAAACTCACTAACCCATCATTCGCTTTTAAAATATTTTCAAAAAAGGTATTGACTTTTATGGCGCTGTAAACAACCCCTTTTGCAGCAGCTAAACGCTCTGCCTCATTGTGAAGTGAATGATGACGATAATAAAAAGGCATGTAAATAATAAACCCTTTTTTTTCGGAAGCTTGCGCTTGTTTCACAAATTCAATTTTTGGCGTAATGGTTACAGAGCCTTTTTTTAAAGCCTTTTCGATGTTTTGCCTGCGCATCGCTTCAGAACCCATGTCATACCCTAAAATCTGTACAGTTTGTTCTGTAAAAGGCTCAATATACGTAATGGGAAAGAGTGTTGAATGAGAAGAAGATGAGGGGAAAATCTTATACTGTGCCATAGCACTGTCTTCTGCCATCTTTTTTTCATAGGCTTCTCTCTTCGAAGCTTCCACCAAAGGCACATACCCTAAAGAATAAAGGCTTGGAAAATTAATGGCTAAGTCATGCATCTTTGCAAAAGTATGCCACTCATTGCGGGTAATAGTTTCTGAAGCAAAAATAAACGCAGCACTGCTGTTTAAAAGTTGTACATGGGAGTCGAGTTCTTTTTGAATTAAAGCGGTTATTTCTTTAGAGGCAGCATCAAACCGTATCGCTTCAACATTTTCAATCCATTGATAACTCTTCCATGCCATCAACATGGAAAAAAGCACACCCACAAATAAGACCACTAAAGGTAAAAATGAAAAAGTATACAAACGCCTTAATACGTGCACCATCGCTCCTCAAAAGTCTATTAAGCGATTGTAGCACAAAAGAAGAAAAATAACGCAGCAAAGAGGTGTAAGGAGCGTTAGAAGCTCCTTACATGTAAAGTTATTTAACCTGAATTTTTTTCACTTCACTTTTTTCAATTTTAAGTTTAGGCAGCACAACTTCTAGCACGCCATTTTCACTGCTGGCTTCAATGTTTTCCACATCCACATTTTCAGGCAGAGCAAACGAGCGTTGGAATTTTCCATAACTGCTTTCTACTTTGTAGTAGTCATTCTCTTTGCGCTCCTCTTTGAAGCTTCGCTCCCCTGAGATAATAATCTGATTTTCCTTGAGGTCAATGTGAATATCCTCTTTTTTCACCCCTGGTAAATCCACCTCGATATGGTAGGCAAACTCACCCTCACGGGTACTGACACTGGGACGAAACGCAGAGATGTCACTCTCTTCAGATGGTGTTGCTGGGTAGTAATTAAACAACCTACTCTCAAGCTCTCGTAACTCTTTAAAGGGATTATAACGTGTGACTAACATAATGGACTCCTTTATTTTTTTTTGATAGCAGAAGTCTATTACATGTAAAAAAAATATGTCTGCCACTTAAGTAGCAGAGTTACTCTAAAGGGAGATGCTCCAGCAGGTTTTGAGAATCTTTAATGTAAATCTCTTTACGCTTAATATCAATAAGCCCCTCTTTTTTTAAGCGAT
>JAJOKG010000059.1 GCA_021206415.1 Sulfurospirillum sp.
TATCAGCGATAAAATCGCTAATCACATAGTCTATCTCATGCCCCACAGAAGAGACCACAGGAGTTTTACATGTAAAGATGGCATCCGCAACCACCTCTTCGTTAAACGCCCACAAATCCTCCACACTACCGCCCCCTCGTCCTACGATGATGACATCCGCACCTAACGCATCCGCACGGGCAATATTGGAGGCAATCGCAAACTTCGCCCCCTCCCCTTGCACTAACGTATCAATGAGGGTAATTTTTACTAAAGGCCAGCGTTTGGTGGCGACTCTGAGCATATCTTGCAGTGCCGCACCTGTACCAGAAGTCACCAAAGCGATGTGATTGACAAAACGAGGCAGAGGCTTTTTACGCCCCGCTTCAAAGTAGCCTTTTGCGCCGAGTTTGGCTTTAAGCTGTTCATACGCCAGTGCCAATGCACCACTGCCTGAGGGTTCCATAGACGTGCAGTTGATTTGGTAGGTTCCACGGGGTGAAAAAACCGAAATGGAGCCATGCACCACCACCGACAAACCCTCTTCAACTTGAAACTTCAAGCTTTTCGTATTGCCCTTAAACATCACACACGAAATGGAAGAGTCCGCATCTTTGAGGGTAAAGTAGAGATGCCCTGAGCTATGATAGGTGGGTCTTGAGACTTCTCCTTCTACACTTACATGTAAAAAGGTTGCCTCAAGCAAAGATTTGACTTGGTTGTTCAGCGTTGAGACGCTAAGGGTTTGACTCATTAGCGTTTTTTAGCGATCACAAGGGTTGAAATATCCATAGAGAAGCTTTTACAAAACTCTGTCTCAAAACCTGCTTCATCTAGCTCTTTTTGAAGCATAGACGAGGTTAAAAAAACCTTCAATGGAGTTGGGAAGATACTCGTATGCGGCTTTGTTTTTAGAAATCAGTCCGCCTAAGATAGGAAGGATTTTGTTCAAATAAAAATCTTTCAGAGCAAAGAAAATACCTTTTTTCTCATCTTTGGTAAACTCTAAAATCACCACATAACCACCCGTTTTGAGCACACGGGCAAACTCTTTAAACGCATCTTGACGCTTCACCACGTTGCGAATACCATAACTAATACTTAAAATATCCGCACTTTCATTTTCTAAAGGAAGCGCTGTTGCTTCAGAAATCACAAACTCAAACTCTGGAAATTTTTGTTTACCCACATCGGTCATCCCAACAGAAGGATCAACCCCTAAAATTTTCCCTATTTCACGTCCCGCTTTTTTCGCCTGTTTCGCCCAATATCCCATCATATCGCCCGTACCACATGCCACATCGACAATCAACGCAATGGGCTTTTGATACCTTGAAAACGTTTCATCACACGCTGTTTTACGCCACTGAATGTCAATGCCCATACTTAAAACACGATTCGCCGTATCGTACGTTCCTGCGATTTCATCGAACATCTGAACAATTTTTTGCTGTTTATTTTCGTTGGTCTCCAAAATCATCCCTTATACATCTAATTATCTCTTATTGTAGCAAATGAACATTTAATTTTAAATCAGCGCTTTTCTGAGCCTTTTAGCTATTGCTGCACTTCCTTTTTTGTGCTTTTTTTTCAACAAAAAAAATAAAGGCATCTCACTCTTTTCTAAAAGATAAAACCCACTTTGCTCTCTTAAAAAAAAGTCCATATCCATTTTAAATGTCTCATACGCCTTTGTCTGCACAAAACGCAATAAAACAATCCACTCTTTACATGTAAAAAGTGATAATTTTTCCATAAAACCCTCACACAAAGAAAGCATCAAATAAAGAACGACCCAACTCCAAAAGAGCGATACACTCACGGGCATAAAGACTTAGGCGTTTAGGGGCTTTGGCATCATCTTCGAGCAAAAGGGCAACCGCTTCTTCTAAGTAACGCATCTGCTGATACAACAAGACCCGTAAGACTTTTTGACTGCTCATTCCCCCTAGCAAAGCAAATTCAAAAGGGGGCATTTTAAGGGCATCACAGCGTTTAAAGACCTCTTCAATCGAAAAATCATAACGCTCTGGTATGCCAAATAACAAGAGAAAACGTTTTTTATACCGCTTATCCTCACTCACCTCTTTGACAATATAAGCAGCACAGATATCCTCAAAAACTGCTATCTCTTCAACCCTTTCAAAACGAATACTGAGAACGCCCAAAGGATTTGCATAGTGGCTAGAATTTTCAAGGTAAAGCCCTAAAAAGAGCTTTTCATAGGAAGGAAAAGCAGTGGCAAAGGTGCGCACTGCTTCTTTGGGATTTTGAAGAAGGTAGCGTTTTTTCAGCAGACTCTTTTTCACAAAAGCGCTTTTAAAACTGCTTTTCCATAACAGGAATCACCTGTTTTTTACGACTTAAAATTTTATCGACCCACATTTCATGGTTGACTAATTTGGTATTGAACGCATTTTCAATCTTACTCTCATCATCACTCACCACTAAAAATTGAGAACCTTCAACCATAATGTCTGTCAATAAAAGCATCACAGTATGGCGATTGCCCTCTTCTTTATAGGCTTTCATATCCGCAAAAAGGGATTCTTTCATCTCATCAAAGACTTTTAAATCAACCACTTCAAGCTGACCGATGCCAATTTTATTGCCACCCATCTCAAAATCTTTATAATCACGAAGTAAGAGTGAACGAGGGCTTGCGCCTTTGACTGCGGATTTGACTAAAAACATCTCCATGCCGAGTGCTTTAAATTCTTCCACGCCCGCAATTTGCGCCAACTCTTTCACCGCTTTGGTGTCCGCTTTGGTACACGTTGGTGATTTGAACAACACCGTATCACTTAAAATGGCGAGCATCATCGCTCCTGCGATGTCTTTTGGAATGTCAATTTTATAGTGGTCAAACATCTCTTTTACTATCGTGTTCGTACAACCCACAGGGCGAATCCAACACTCAAGCGGTGTTGTGGTGGTAATGTCACCGAGCTTATGATGGTCAACAATACCCAAAATGTTGGTCTCTTTAAGATTGTGTGGCGCTTGTGCGAGGTCTGAATAATCGGTAATGTAGAGATTATCGCCTGAGAAGTCATTTTTAAGGAGGGGGGCTTCCAGTTTGAAGGTACTTAAGATAAATTTTGTCTCGGGGCTTAACTCTCCTTGACGTGCGGGTGTGCAGGTTTCACCCAGTTTTGTTTTGAGATATGAGAGGGAAATCGCCGATACCACAGAATCTGAATCGGGATTGATATGTCCACATGCATAGGTTTGCATTGAAAAGTCCTTTGAGTTTTTTTGCAATTATAACCGATTTAACGCAATTTTAAAATGCTATTGGTTTTTGCCTTTGCCTTTGGATTTGTCCGAAAAATCATCCGCTTTATCTTTTTTAGCCTTTGATTTTTCATTTGACTTTTCACGGACGTCTTTTTTATCTTTGGCATTTTTCTTTGAAACAGCGTCCATATCGTGCCCAGCTTTTAGTGCTTTAAACTCAGGCGAACCTGGTTTAATCCCCAAACTTTGCGCCAAAGCACCCCAACCTTTACCTTTGTCTCGCTCATAACGTTTCAATACATCGCCTGAACTCAAGCCTGACATCTCTGCTAATTTCAAAATCATATACGCATCAGCAGGTTTTGCCACACTTTTCACCACGCTTGAAATCACCGCATCGCCCACATTAAAACGCTCATTAAGCCCTGAGTGAAGACCTGTTGGATTAGAGCCATAACGTGTATTAAGCTCCGACATCCAGCCAAAATCAGCCCCGAAAAGCATGGATGCACTCATCAGTAAAACCATGAAAAAATACTGTAACGCTTTCATGTTTTCTCCTTTACATGTAAAGATTTCTTAGCTTCATTATAACTCAATTTTCACTGTGCGGAAGATTCTATTTAACAACAATTTAATCTCTTTGGCTATCATACTTTTTTCGTCAAGGAGTTAAAGAATGTTACGAAACAGCTTAACAAGAGTACGCCTTTTTAGCGCAATGGATGGAGTCTCCTTTTTAGTGTTAATTGGCATTGCCATGCCACTTAAGTACATCGCAGGAGACCCCATGTTAGTACGCTATGTTGGTATGACGCACGGTGTTTTGTTCATTCTCTTTGTCGCTTCACTTTTTCACGCTTCCATGCGCTACCAATGGGAATTAAAATTTTCCCTTTTTTTGTTTTCGCCTGTTCCTTGATTCCCTTTGCCCCTTTTTTACTCGATACCAAACTCAAACGCTTACGAGAAAAAAAACAATGTCGTTTCATAAAAAGTTTGAGATACGTTTCAAAACTCTTGACGCATTCTTAAAACAAAGCTTTCAAGACTACGTTAAGACGGGACTATCTTCTCATGCACTTTTGATACTTTTGATCTCTTTAAGCAACTCTTGTATCGCTTTTTGAATAAAAATATTTATATCCAACTACTCTTTTTTGCTCTTTTTTTACGATACATCTCATCATCTGTTTTTTTTCAAAAACTGCTCTGCACCTTCACCAAAGTACTCTCCAGAACCTATGCTCATACTAATCCCATACCGTTTTGCGATATCTGAAGCGACAAAGCTCTCCTCTAACTTACAAGAGAGCAGCTGAGCATCTTTTTCTTTAGTATCATACAGCAAGACAACAAACTCATCGCCACCAAAACGAAAAATATCGTCGCTCTTTCTAATATTTCCTCTTAAAAAAATCGCACTCTCTCTAAGAGCATTATCACCTGCATCGTGCCCCATCTTATCGTTGACTTGTTTAAAATGATCCAAATCAACAAACATCATACAAAATGAGCCAGTAAAGCTTTCTATTCTATTTTTGAGCTTAATATCAAAAGCTCTTTTGTTGAAAAGTCCTGTGAGGGAATCTATAAAAAACATCCTCTTCTAACTGTTTTGCGCCGCTCTTGCTCTTTATCGTAGTTTTTGCCAATGGTAACATAACCTAAAAGCACCTCATCCTCAAGGATAGGTGTAATTGTCTTGCTTTTCATAGTAAATCATCCCTTTGCGCATTTTTATTGCAAAAGATAGTTTCAAAATGAGGTTTTACTTAAGAGTCTTTGCCATAAATTTTTATAAAAACTCTCATCATGATAGCCAGATTTGAGTATCTTTGGGTTTTTTCCTATAAGCTCAGTAGCGCTGTAACCTGTTCTTTTAACGTAGGACTCATTAACATAGATATAATCTCCATCTCCATTAAAAAGGGCAATGGCATCATGATTTTGATCAATGGCTTTTTGAAAAAGTTTGATATGATTAAGCAACTTTTGGGCAACAGAGATATCTTTTTGAAACGAAAGAAAAGCGATAAGTTTTTTCTCTTTATCATAGACGGGAGAGATATTCCACTCTACCCAGTACTCCCTAGCATCTTTTGTATAATTGATAGTTTTACCTTCAAAATATTCCTCATTTTTGAGACACTTTTTGAGTCTTTGAAGTACTTCTTTGTCTGTTTTTGGACCTGTAAGACTCTTGGAGTTTTACCCAAAATCTCTTCTTTTGTATAACCGCTCATCCGTGTGAAGGCATCATTAACATAAAGAATCTTAGGGTGTTCCCCCTCTAAGAAAGGAGTTGTAATGACTACAGAATTATAAGAATGATCAAAAATAGTGAGTTCATAAGGATTGAGTGTTAAAAAATTTTCGACTAATTCCATGTTTACTCCATTCATTACTCCATTATGAAGTAATGATACCAAAATGTCACAAATAACATAATTTTACTTGAGAGTTTTTTCTTTACATGTAAAACCAAACAAGTTTGAACTCAAGCCTTAAGTTATGAAAAAACTCAAGCTATATTCTTCCCCCGTTTTTCCTTTTTTTCTGTGTTACCATTTATTTACATAAAAATTACGCTTACTCTTTATAATACCCAAAGAGAAATGAAAAAATTTCTTAAAAAATGGTACTAAAGAGGTACCGTAAGTCAAGAGTGAAGAAATTGTGACATTCATCACCTTCGAAATATCACACAAACGCATTATAATGCACACAGTAAGAGTGAAAGAGGAAGAGATTATGAGAGAAAACCACGTTAAGATTATCACCAATGCGACCAGCTATTTTATGCACCAATACACCAAACACTATTTACATGTAAAAAAGCCTGCTGATAGATTGCCGCCTCCGCCTGAAGATAAAGAGTATCTGTTGTACATTCATGTGCCTTTTTGTACGATGTTTTGTCCCTACTGCTCCTTTAATAAATTTAACTACACCAAAGAGGCAGCAACCCATTATTTTAAACATTTACGTGAAGAGATTTTACATGTAAAAGCACTTGGCTATCGCTTTAACTACCTTGTCATCGGTGGAGGAACACCACTCATTGATGAAGAGGAGCTGATTCAAACCATTGAACTGGTAAAAAAACTCTTTGACATTAAACATGTTTCCTGTGAGAGTGACCCTAACCACATTCAACCCAAAACCGTTCTTCGCCTCGATGGTTTGGTCGATCGCCTCTCTGTGGGTGTTCAAACCTTTGATGACACGCTTTTGAAAAAACTTGGACGCTATGAAAAATTTGGCTCAGGTGAAGAGGTGTACCGAAAAATTGCCTCAATGTTAGGTATTTTACCAATTACCAGTGTCGATTTGATTTTTAATTTTCCTAATCAAACCAGAGAGAATCTCTTATACGATATTGAAACTCTCACCAAACTCTCGCCAGAGCAGAGCAGTTTTTACCCGCTGATGACCTCATCTATGGTCAAAAGCAGTGTGACTAAAACACTCGGGAAATTTAGCCTTACCAATGAATATGAGTTTTTTAACATCATCAAAGAGTCTCTTCAAGAGTCTTATCCTTCCCGTCATGGTTGGTCATTTTCCAAAGAAAAAGAAGCGATTTTTGATGAATACGTCATCGACAATGAAGAGTATGTGGGTGTGGGCTCTGGCTCCTTTAGTTTTTATCAACAACACCCTCTACCATAACGAATTTGCGCTTGATAAATACGCAGAGTGTATTGTAGAAAGAAAAAGTGCGGTGGTTAAAGAGCGTACTTTTGATGTCAATTCTCGCATGTACTATCGCTTAATGGTCGATCTTTTCAACGGCAAACTCTCAAAGAAAAAAATTTCAAACCATGTTTGGCATCAAAATCGAAGATGCCCTTAAAAAAAGAGATTATGGCGCTTAAATTTGCTAAAGCGATTAAAGAAAATAAAGAGAGCCTTGTGACCACAGAATTTGGGGATTATCTCTTTTTAGTACTCATGAAAGAATTTTACATGGGCATGGATAGAATCCGAAACGAAGCGAGAAAAAACCTTAGCCTTTAAACGAGGCTAAGGAGAGACTCTCTTTCCATGTTAAAACAAAAAAGCCTACATTTTCACCATTAATATCCATAATAGGTGTGTAAAGTACGTAGTTATCCCCTTTTTTGATATAGCCTGTGCCTTGAAAATTGACCTCTTTGATAAAATGAAGGCCATTAATAGGCTGATTGACAATCGTATAATTATCGAGCATTAATTTTTCATCATAGACAACCGCATTAGCAATCGCACAATACTCTTTTTTCATTAGGACATAAAACATCACGCCGTCTTTGGTGAAATAATCACTCAACGCTTTAAAATCAACCACCGTTTCAAAGGTTCCTAAATACTCATTTTTCTCCATCACTGGAACAATCGCACGTAAAAACATACCATGTCTTCCAATTTCAACCCCATCTATTGGATGTTTTGTGGCTTTAATTTTTTCTAACGCATGACGAAAAGCACTTAAATCATCATGATGAGTATTATCATAATCCCAAAGGCGCATAAAACTTTTAAACGTTTTGGTATGCAAATGAAAGCGTGCATTTTCAAAGACATTGGCAAGGGCTAACGTGTTTTTAATATCAATAAGATAGTCTAAACACGGCTCTTTTTTTTTGCTCTTTAAACACGACA
>JAJOKG010000027.1 GCA_021206415.1 Sulfurospirillum sp.
GCTCCCTTGGGTTGGCTAACAGACTTAACCGGCCACGCCGGGCAAAAGGAGTAAATGGTGGGGACAACAACACTGGGGCTGGGATTGCTGCTGACGAGCCTGGGGCTGCCACCCTGGGCGGGCTTGTTACAAAGCATCGCACGTACACTGCAAACACTGCATCGCATAAAGCACCACCAAAAGCCTTACGATATGCTCAAAGCGTACAAAAAATCGCTCTCAAACAAAGCCTTTTTGCTCTTTAAAAAGCTTCACCTCCAACGCAGTGAGCCTGTGTTGTGCCATCACGATTTAAACCCAAAAAACATCCTTTTTCAAGCGCATAAGCTTACATTGATTGATTGGGAATACGCACGTATCAACGATAGGTATTTTGATTTGGCGTCGATTGTTGTAGAATTTAAACTCACAAACCAAGAGATACGTCTTTTTTTTACGCACCTACTTTACATGTAAAGCACCCTACGACCTTCAAAAGTTGGAACTCTACATAGAAATTTATAAAGTGGTGTGTGCGCTATGGTTTGATGATTATGGTAAGGATGCGCAATGTCCCAAAGTTTAGAAATTTTCCAATTAGGCAGTCCCATTATTCGCTTTGTCGCAAAGCCTGTGAGCGACATTTTAGACCCTGAAATTCAAGCACTCATTGATGCCATGATTTTTACATGTAAAGAGTCCAAAGGTGTGGGCATTGCCGCACCTCAAGTCGGACATTCACTAAGCATCATCATGATGGCATCGTATCCGAACAAACGCTATCCGTATGCACCCTTGATGGAACCCACCGCACTCATCAATCCTGAAATCATCTCGTATTCTGAAGCGAGCAATAAAGAGTGGGAAGGGTGTTTGAGCCTGCCAGGCATTCGTGCGCTTGTGCCCCGTCATAACACCATAGAAGTGCGCTACGTTGATAGAGAAGGCAAAGCACAATATGCCCACTTTAAGGACTTCTTAGCACGCCTCTTTCAACACGAATACGACCACCTCATCGGTAAAGTTTTTATTGATAGAGTGGAATCTACGCAAGAGATCATCATGGAAAAAGAGTACCAACGCCTTATGGCTGAAAAAGAACTTTTAAAGCAGATATAACCTTTACATGTAAAACCTTTTTTCTTGACAATACTCCTTCAAAAATGTACCATTTCACAAAATGAATGACCGTCAGTCATTTTAAGGAGAGGCATGGCACGTATAATTGATAAAGAAGAAAAACGGTGCGATATTGCTCGTACGGCGATTGATCCTTTTTGTGAAAAAGGAATTGCGCAGACGAGTATTGATGAAATTGCCAAAAGTGCAGGTGTGGCGAAGGGAACGGTGTATCTTTACTTTAAAAACAAGGAAGAGATTATCTTTGCGATTTGGGATATGCTCTCAAGACGCCATAAAGAGGAGTTTGAAAAGCGACTTCATCCCTCAATGAGTGCGCAAGAAAAAATCTTAGCTTATTTTAATTTTAGTGAATGCGAAAAAGACCACGACAAAGAGAAGATGCTCACCCTTTATCAACATTTTGTGAGCGCTATGCTTATTGATAAAACAGGGCTTTACACTGCTTATTTTGAAAGTTTTTTTCAAGAAGATTTTGATTTTATTTCACACTGTTTGAAAGAGGGTATCGCAAAGGGTGAATTTGAACTTGAAAATAGCGCATTGCTAAGTAGCAGTATTATTTTACTGCTCAAAGGCTTACTGGTACGTGCCAAAGCCTCCAATATGGGATTTTACGAAGCACAAAATCTCCTCTTTGAGCATGTTAAATTTCTTGTAAATCACGCCACAAGGAAGCATGGATGAAAAAAATTTCCTTACTCATTGCACTCCCACTTTTCAGTTTTGCCTCTGGCAATTTAAGTGAACTCTTAAATCTTGCCGAGCAAAACGACTATGTTCAATCTTCTCGCTACCAACTTGAATCCGCACAAGAAAAAGCCTATTCGGTTAAAAGTGGCTATTTACCTAGTCTTAGCCTAGGAGCCAATCAAACCTTTAACAAAGAAGAGAACATGTTTACCCCTGAGAAAAGTCGTACAGGCAGTGCCACACTCTCTTTCACACTCTATGATGGGGGCAAAAGAGAAGCGCAATTTTCTCAACAAAACGCCCTCGTCAAATCAGCGACCTTCGCTCTTGCATCGGTTCAAAACAATGTCTCTCTCAATGTCATCTACGCCTATTTTAATTACCTCAGCACCAAAGAGAGCCTTAAAGCAACCGAGCAGAAAAAAGAGCAACTCTTAGCCGAGCGTTACCGTTTAGAAAAATTTTTAAGCGTGGGAGCTGCCACAGAAGATGAGCTTCAAAAAATCATCTCTAGCGTAGAGCAGAGTAATGTGGACATCCTCACCCTTCAAAATACCCTCAACAACATCTCCAACACACTTGAATACCTCACAGGCAAACGAGTCGAAGTCGAGGAGGGCTCTTCTGTATGGCTTCAAGAAGCGCCAAAAAATGAGGGGAAACGTCTGGATATTTTAGCGCTTGAAGAGAGTGTTAAAAGTATACAAGAAGAGACGAACATCGCCAAATCAGCGCATCTACCCACGTTTAAGTTAGAAGACACCTACTCACGCTTTAAAAACGACTACGCCAATAACGCATGGGAGAGCGACAAAGAGAATCAAAACAGCATTGTCCTCTCCATGCAGTGGAAACTCTTTGACTTTGGCTCCACTTCTGCAAGTGTACAAGCCGCACAAAAAAACTATTTGGCTAAAAGCAGTGAGTTAGCCTATGAAAAACACAAAGCCAAAGCGAGTTACTTAAGTGCGTACAACAGTTACCAGACCGCTTTAGCAAAAATTGAAGCCAACAAAGCCAAACTTCACGCATCAGAGATGACCTATGCGTTGGTTAAAAAGAAGTTTCAACAAGGCATTGTCAACAATGTGACCTATTTGGATGCCTTAAGTGAGCGTTTTAGTGCACAAGCGCAACTCCAAACCGCTTTGCATGAAGTGGAGTACCAAAAAGCCGTCCTGCTGTATGAAATGGGCGAAGAAATCAAAGGAGCCATTCAATGAAAAAAAATTTTAATGACCACCATATTTATGTTTCAAGCCCTTTTTGCGGGTGAAGTTTATGCCACGTTTGATGTGGTCAGTGAGAAAAGCTCCGAGCTTGGACTCTCCATTTCAGGCATGGTTGGAAGTTTACATGTAGAGGTTGGGAGCAGAGCTAAAAAGGGTGATTTACTCCTTTCTCTTTACAACGCTGAAGAGAAAAACGCTTATGAAATTGCGCAAAAAAAAATGCGGAACACGCCCAAAAAGTCTATGAGCGTTATGCCAAAATCGCAGATGTCATTGACAAAGAGAAGATGGAAAATTACCTCTACGATAGAGACGTCAAACGCCTTACCGCTCAAAGCAAAGCGATTGTCTATAAAAAAACCGAACTTCGTGCCCCTTATGATTTGGTGGTGACCCAAAAAATGACCGAACTTGGAAACATTGTCTTAGGGTCTCAAACCAAACTCTTAACCGTTGAGAGCATTGATGATGTGAAATTGGTATTGAAATTTGATGAGAAGTACTGGCAAAGTGTCAAAGTAGGGCAAAAGTTTCTCTACAAAGTCGATGGAAGCGAGAAGGCTTATGAGGGAGTCATTAGTAAAATTTACCCTACCGTGATTTCAAGTACCAGACAAATGCAAGCCGAAGTCAAAGCAAAACACCTGCTTCCTGGTCTGTTTGGCAACGGCAATATCATCGTGGAATAGCCTATGTATAAACTCTCCATTAATCGCCCCATTACAACGTTAATGGGTGTTTTAACCTTTATTGTCTTTGGGCTCATGTCTTATAGCACGATGCCTATTAACCTTTTTCCAAATGTTGATTTTCCGATTGTCACGGTGCAAACGACCTACAATGGCGCAGACCCATCCACGGTGGAGACTAAAGTCACCGATAAAATAGAAGAAGCGGTCTCTGGCGTGGATGGCATAGATAAGCTGATGTCCACCAGTTATGAGGGCTTTAGCGTTGTGACCATTCAATTTGAACTCACCAAAGACCTCGATGAAGCCACCAACGATGTCAGAGATAAGATAGGAGCGATTAACCTCCCTAGCGAAGTGGATAAACCCGTGGTGAAAAAGCTAGGAGCTTCAGGAGCAGTCATCAGTCTTTTTATTGCCGATAAGGGTGAAGATAGCAAAGCCCTCATGCGCCTTGCCGATGAAAAACTCAAATCCCAACTCCAACGCATTAAAGGGGTGGGTGAAGTGAACATTGTGGGCTATCAAGACCGTGAGATTCGCATCTTTCTTGATCCTTTTTTATTAGCCAAATATGCCTTAAGCTCCTCAGATGTGAGTGCTATTATCGCAAAGCAAAACATCAAGCAAGGGGCTGGAAAGATTATTAATCAAAATCAAGAGATTATCATCAAAGCAGAAGGCGATGCAAAGAGTGTTGAAGCCGTGGGTGAGCTTTTGTTAAAACCTGGTGTCATGCTCAAAGATGTTGCGACCATTTATGATGGATTGAGTGATGCGAAGAGTTACTCTTCTTACAACGGTGCGAGAGGCGTAACGCTGGAGGTGAAAAAAATAGCGGGTGAAAACTCATTAACGATTATTAACGAAGTGAAAAAAGCGCTACCAAAACTGCAACATTTAGCAGGGGAGCATTTTGAGATTAAAGTGCTTCAAGACCAATCGGAAAAAATCATGGTTAACATTAACAATGTCCGATTTGATCTTATTTTTGGTGCTTTTTTATCCATCGTTATTGTCTTTGCCTTTTTACGCAATGTCACAGCGACCATTGTTTCAGCGCTGGCTATTCCAACCTCAGTCATTGGTACCTTTGCCATTATTGATGCGCTAGGCTATGACTTAAACCGCTTAACCTTGATTGGTCTTACCCTTGCGATTGGTATTTTTATTGATGATGCTATTGTCGTCATTGAGAACATTATGAAAAAGATGGAAGAGGGCATGGAGCCTTTTCAAGCTTCATTTGAGGGTATTAAAGAGGTGGCGTTTTCCATCTTAGCGATTTCTGCGGTGTTATTGGCGGTTTTTATTCCTGTGGCGTTTATGGATGGCATTGTGGGTATGTTCTTTAACTCATTTGCCATGACGGTGGCGTGCGGTATCGTTATTTCCTATCTTGTGGCGGTTATGTTTATTCCTAGTGTTGGAGCGCGCGTTTTACAAGCCAAAGAGAGTTGGTTTTACCATGCCACTGAGCCAATTTTAAAAGCGATTGATAAGAGTTATGTCGCACTCTTAAAACCCATCCTTCGTTTTAAAACAGTTGCGATTATCGCAACCATAGGACTCCTCGTGGCTTCTGCTACCTTAAAGGTAGGGATGACCTTTATGCCTATGCAAGATAACAGCGAATTTCAAATTTCCATTAAAGCGCCTGTGGGGATTAATTTACAGAGCATGAAAGCCAAAATGGAGCCTATTGATGCGCTTTTAAAAGAGGATAAAAATATAGTGTATTCGATTTCAACGATTGGGTATAACGCGGCTAAAGAGATTCATAAAGGGAAGTTTTATGTCAAGCTCAAACCCGTTGTCAATCGTGAGCAAACGCAAGAGAAGATTATTCAGTATTATCGTGAGAAGCTCAAAACCTTTAGCGATATGACTATTTTGGTGGAAAAAGTTGATGACTTTGATACAGGTGGAACAACCGCTCCCGTGCAAGTGGTCATAACTGGAGATAGCCTTGAAGAACTTGATAAAATCTCTTTAAAACTGATGGAAATTCTTAAAAATACGCAAGGCATTGTGGATGTCGATAGGGATTTTGAAAGCGGTAAACCTGAGGTTCAAATCTCCATTTTAAGAGAAAATGCGCAAAGAGTAGGGGTGAGTGTACAAGAAATTACTACGGTTTTAGCCTCTGCGTATTCTAGTGATAGCGCTGTTTCTTATTTTGAGGACAATGGACGTCAGTTTGATATTACGGTGCGTTACAATGATCATTATCGTCAATCATTAGAGGATTTAAAGAAACTAAAAGTACGTAACGCTGAGGGAGAATTTGTAACCCTTGAGGGATTATTGGAGCTTAAAGAGGGAACAGGAACGGCTTCTATCAACCGTTTTGACAGGGAGCGAAAAGTGTTGGTAACGGCCAATATTTTTAACACTTCTTTGGATAAAATCGTAGCTATCATCAATGAAAAGATACCCGATATTTTACCCAAAGGGTACAGCTACCGTTACACAGGTGACGTGGAAAATATGGAAGATACGAACAAAGCGTTTGGTGCGGCGGTACTGTTGGCGGTTATTTTGATTTACTTAATTTTAGCGGCATTGTATGAGTCTGTTATTCAGCCTTTTATTATTATGATTTCGATGCCACTCTCCTTTACAGGCGTGATGGTGGCGTTGTATCTTAGTGGAAACTCTTTTAGTTTATTTGTCATGATTGGAGTTATTTTGCTCTTGGGAATGGTCGGTAAAAATGCTATTTTGGTTGTGGATTTTGCCAATCGTGCCATTCACGAAGGCAAAAGCATTGATGAGGCATTGTTAGAAGCAGGAGAAAAACGCTTGCGTCCAATTTTAATGACAACGTTTGCGATGATTGGGGCGATGATTCCACTCGCATTTGGCAGTGGAGCAGGGCATGAGTTTAACTCGCCTATGGCACTTGCAATTATTGGAGGGCTCGTGAGTTCGACCCTTTTAACCCTATTGGTTGTACCTGCGATTTATAAATTTATCTATCCGCTGGATGCGTGGCTTAGAAAGTGGTATGAAAAGGGGATTGTAAAATAATCTTTACATGTAAAGGGGTCTTGTATCCCTTTACAGCTTATTTATTGCGTTTTCTATCTTTTTTTGCTTGTTTGGCTTTGGCTTTCGCTTTGGCTTTTTTCGCATCACTGGGTTTTGCTTTAGAAGAGTTCACTTCGCCCACTTTACTCTCTTTTTCATTTTGCGGTGCGGTATGTTTTTGCATCGTTGAGAGCGATGCTAGTTTATAACCTTTTTCCATTTTTACACTGTTATTGAGTAATCCACCCATAGTTTAGTTATCCTTTAGCATTATATTGGAGTCTTTTTTTTGAAGAAAATTATTCTACAATAACCTTGCTTCAATTTTTACATGTAAAAAGGAAACGGATGCAAGAAGAGCAGTTATTGACCATTCAACAATATGCGACAAAACACAAAATGAGTACCTTTGCCGTTATCAAACGCATCAATGCAAAAATGCTTAAAATCATTAAAAAACCTGTTGATGGCAAAGAGCAAGAGTTTATTGTCGATGAGAGCATTGTTATCCAAACACCTCAGCAAAATGTTCTTGCTTCTAAAAAAGAGGTGCGTGAGGGCAGCATTGACTATGAGCGTGAATTTCATGCGCTGTTGGCAAAGTACATCACTTTGCAAGAAAAATACACCGCTTTAATTGAGGAAAAAAACGCTAAGGAATAAAAAATGTATAGATGAGCGCAAAAAGGCTTTGAACATGGACGATGAAACACTGCGTGACCGCTATGTCAGTTTTCACAATATTGACTGTTATGAAAATGCTATTTGTGTGTTAGATGCGCTCAATGAACTTTTTGAACTCTACCCTGAAGCGAAAAACGATTTTTGGCTTCGTTTTGAAACACTCATTCCCAAAGAGTACCAAACCGTTTTTGCGAAAAAAGATTCAAAAGATATTTTGTACCATATCTGCTCTAATGTCTTTTATATTTCAGCCCTTTTTGAAGAATATGACTTTCAAAAAGGGATTGATTTTATAGACAGGGCAGAACTTGAGTGTTGCTAATTCATGTAAAGGTTTAGCAAAAATGCATTTATGATTTATTAAGAATATTAAGT
>JAJOKG010000031.1:0-7768 GCA_021206415.1 Sulfurospirillum sp.
ACACAGATGAAACGAATAGCACTTGTATCGTCTGCTTTCATGCAACGCTCACCTTTTGGATCTATCCGAAATGCATCGCCCTCTTGGATAGCAAATTCTTCACCATCGATAAACAAAAAACCTTTACCACTTAGCACCACATACACTTCTTCATTATTTTTATGCGCATGCACAAAAGGCACACTCGCCCCTGCTGGTAGTTCGTTGATAGAGACTTCTGCGCTTGTTAGTGATAATTCATCGTGAAGTACCACACGACCTAAAGATGCAATGTCGCCACATGAAATTACTTTATAATTTTGTCCTGATTTTTCCATTTTATTTTTCCTTGTTTACTTTTAATCTCTATTTGTTAAGCATTAAAAACGTGTCAATGTAAAAACAGCCTCCTTTTATTAATTTGATATCTAACTATATAAGCAAATGTTTATTCTTGCTTTTCAAAATTAACAATCGCCTTTTCAAGCAAAATCTCTAAAAGCATCGCTTCTTCATCACGAAGTCCAAAATACGTTAAGGCATTCAGTTTCTCTGAAATCATTTCAAATATCGGCTGGAGTTCAAATCCCTTTTGAGTAAGCGATACCCTTGTAAAGCGTGCGTCACTATCTGATTTTATGCGTTGCACATAGCCACTTTTTTTCGAGTTTTTCGACCAAAACAGTGACGGTGGGTTTGGTGCGATGAATCTTTTTAGCAATCTCTCCCATCTCATACGCATTGCCATCAAATAGGATATTAAAAATATCCCCATGACTGGGTGCGATGTCGGAAAGATCGTGTTTTTTGAGTTCCGCAATGATAAATTTATTGGCTTTTTCCGCCAAGCGACTTGAAAGCGCTATGAGTCGTTGTTTTTTCATGGGAAGCATTATAATTAGATATCTAATTAATGTCAAGTTTTGTAACCAGATTTTTTCTTTACATTGTAACACAAATATAAAAAATTTCTAATTATTTTCTTAATTTCAAATTAAATTAACATATATTTAACACGCTTGTTTAATAATACCCGTGAATTGAAAAAATTTAATTAAAGGAGAGTTCATGGATATAATAGGACAATTTCCATTGTTTTATTTTCCTGATGGCAATCTATTTTGCTATGATTAGGATTTTCTTATCATTTAAAGGAGTTTTATGAAACTGATTTCGTGGAATGTCAATGGCATTCGAGCCGTCGCAAATAAAAATGCTTTTAGCTGGGTCGATGAGGAAAAACCCGATGTTTTATGTTTGCAAGAGATAAAAGCTGAAGCGCACCAAATTCCTGAACCTCTTTTCGCACACCCTTTTACATGTAAACATATCAATTCGGCTACTAAAAAAGGCTACTCTGGAACGATGAGCTTTTCGACACGTCTGTTTGATACAACCGACACCGCATGGCACATCGACCATACCAAAGAGGGGCGCATCTTAGAACACCACATGGGTGATGCTGTTTTGTTCAATGTCTATTTTCCCAATGGTCAACAAAGTGAAGAGCGGTTACGTCATAAAATGCAGTTTTACAGCGACTTTTTAGCCCACACCGAAGCCCTACGCAAAATGGGCAAAGGGATTATTATCTGTGGCGATGTCAATACCGCACACCGAGAAATCGACCTTGCCAATCCAAAAGCCAACGAAGATACCTCAGGTTTTTTGCCCATTGAGAGAGCGTGGATCGACACCCTTTTAGCAAAAGGCTACCTTGACACGTTTAGAGAAGTGCATGGGGATGTTAAAGACGCCTACTCGTGGTGGTCGTATCGCTCAGGAGCAAGACAAAGAAATGTGGGATGGAGAATTGACTACTTTTTTATCTCCAAAGAGCTTCAAAAAAATCTCAAAGATGCTTTTATCTTGCCACACATTCAAGGCTCAGACCATTGTCCTGTGGGAATTGAGATAGCGCTGTAATCTTTACATGTAAAAAGGGTTAATAAACAATTTAAACAAAATAAACTATAATAAACCTCATTTAGCAAGGCTTGGAAGAGTTTTTGCTTTATTTAATCAACATAATTTCAAAGGAAGACCATTGGACGCAGCTGATCAAGAGTATGTCGAACGCAAACTTCTTTCGGGATTTGAAAATTTGTTGGACATTAGTGTTGATTTTGTGGCAGAACTTGGCACGACCAATATTACTATTCAGCGTCTTTTAAAACTGGAAAAAGGCTCCGTCATTGACCTTGAAAAACCAGCCGGAGAGAGTGTTGAGCTTTATATTAACAATAAAATTTTTGGTAAAGGCGAAGTCATGGTTTATGAAAAAAACCTTGCCATTCGTATTAATGAAATTTTAGATTCTAAAACGGTTATTCAATACTTTAAAAAAGAGAATCGATGAAAATTTTCTTGACAATCATTGCGTTGTGTATTTGGAGTCATGCTGCAAACTTATTGACCTATAATGTCTACGAACGAACTGATCGTGTAGATGTCATGCTCTCTTTTGATGCACCACACGAAGGTGCCATTTCACAAAAAAATGATGCCAATGCTATCATACTCACCATCAATGATTTGGGGTATGACAAGATGATTGAAAAGAGCATTAATTCTGCAATTATTCAAGAACTCATCATGATTCCTGAAAAAAACAACACCCTTCAAATTGTTCTTAAAAGCGATAAACAAATTAGTGTGGTAGCTTCAAAAACTGTTGACGGTTTTGGTCTTCGTATTCGAAGTAGCATTATGCAAAAACCAACCAAAATCCAAAGTTCTGAATCCGTCTCTAGCACGTTACCCACAGCCTCTTCTGGCACAATGGATTTGATTGATTCACGCTATATTATTGTGATTGTTATTCTGCTACTTTTAATCATTTTAATGTTTTGGATTAAACGACGTATCGCCATCCAAACACATGGCCAGCCTGTTAATGCAACACCTTCTTCATGGCTCTTTAATCAAAAAACAACCTCTGCTCAAGAAGTGACTCTTTTACATAAGAAACCTATTGACTCCCAAAACAGTGTTGTTCTTTTTGAATACGGCTCTATTAAATATCTGGTCATGACAGGAAGTTCTAATCTTTTACTCGAAAAATTTCAAAATGGTGAAGTCAAAGATGACAATGATTTTGAAAAAGTCTTTGAAGAAAATCGTCGTCGCTTGGATGAATACCTAAAATTGCAAGACAGTACCAAGCAAAATAGCTATAAAGAAAAGGCTTCTGCTGATTATGCTCCTTATGATGAAAATCGCTAAATACTTATGAATATTGCCATTTCTATTTTGTCCATTTACGCCTTTATTTTATTAGGATTTATGGCAAAAAGAATGCTCAAAGATGAGATGAATGAGAAGGGCATGATTTTGATGTCCATCTACTTTTTACAACCTATGCTCTCTTTTTGGGGTCTTTCTACTAAACCCATTAGCCTAGAATTATTGCATGCTCCTTTTTTATATCTTGTTATCTCCTTTATTTGTATTCTTATTAGCTCGGTTATTGCCTATCTTTTTTTTTAAAGACGATATTAAAGAAAAATCCATTATTACCATTTGTGTGGTGCTTGGAAACACTGGTAATTTAGGCATTCCCTTAGGCATAGCCCTTTTTGGTGAAGCTTCGATTATCTACATGAGTATGATCAATATTACCAATGTTTTTGTGGTTTATACTTTAGGTGTTTTCTTCTATTCTAGGGGCAATTGTAGTATTAAACAATCGCTTCTTAACATCATAAAACTTCCTGTGATTTGGTTTGCATTTTTAGCTCTGTTTATGAATGTTTTTGAATTAAAACTTCACCCTGCTATGCAAACGCCTTTGCAAATGGGTGCTTACTGTACGATGGTTATTCAATTGGTTATCTTTGGAATGTATTTGTACAACATTAAACTACGCAGTATTAACTATAAATTACTTTTACATGTAAGCGTCATTAAGTTTATTATAACGCCTTTAATTGCCGGTTGGATTCTTTATGGAATTTTAGACTTAGACCCCATGCTTGCCACCCTTGTTTTTATAGAACTCATTGTTCCCTTAGCCGTCACAAATGTTAATTTAGCAGCATTGTATGAATGCAAACCACTGGATGTTACAGCAATGGTCTTTTTTACTTCATTGGTTTTTATACCTTTTTTTATTCTGGTTAGCAACCTTCTTCACCATCTCTCTATTGTAAGTATGCCATGAAAGATAAAGAAGCTAGAGTTAAATATATTCGTGCACTTGAACGATTTTTAGGAAGCTGTATCAGTGCCTTAAAAAATGAAAATTTTGATTATAATCTTTTTGTTAAACGTGCAGAAAAAAGTTTAAAAACATTGCAAAAAGTTGAAGCAATTAGTTTAGATTCACGCTATACCAATGCGCTTCAAAACTATGCCAATCTTGTCGCACAGAGTATTGCTAATAAGGAAAATGACCCACAAGAGATCCATAAACGCCTCACAAAAGAAGCCAATCTTCTTGAAAAAGAGAAATACCAAGGTAGCTACAAAAAAGAGAAGCACAAAGCACGAGGCTTTAACGACGGTTATTGAGCGAAAAAACTCTCAATCGCTTCACGCATAAACACTCTATCTTCGATGCGATTAATCTTATCTCGAAATTCAGAAGCTTCACGAAACCCTTTAGAATACGTATGCAAATGTTTACGAAAAATCGAAACACCTTTCTCACCATAAAAATCAACCATTGCATCATAATGTTCTAATACAATCTCTAAAATTTTTGTTTTTTCAACATGTGTTAGTTCATTTTTTATCTGATAAAAAATCCACGGATTGCCCACAGCTCCTCTACCAATCATAAGGCTCTTGCAGCCTGTAACTTCTTTTACATGTAAAGCTTTTTCATAGCTAGTAATATCCCCATTAGCAATAAGAGGAATTGAAACAGCTTCCCTTGCACGTGCAATCGCATGATAATCCACTTCAGCCTTATATGCCCCCGCACGTGTTCGCCCATGCATACTCATAAAATCCACTCCAGCATTTTCACATGCTTTGGCTATCTCTTCAGGAATTTTGGTACTAAAACCCAATCTTACTTTTGCACTGGTGTAGCGTTTATTAGAATATGTTTTAATGGTCTCAATAATTTTTTGCATATGTCCTAAATTTAAAAGCAACGAAGAACCTGCTTCTTGTGCAATAATCTTAGGCACAGGACAACCACAGTTTAAATCAATACCATCAATACCTTCAATGTCATTTAAAACCAAAACTGCTTGTTTGATTGATTCCAAATCAGAACCAGCAATCTGTACAATATAAGGTGTTTCAAGAGGAGATTTTGTGAGCATTTTAAGTGTTTTTTCAGAACCATAACGCAGAGCATTGGCACTAATCATTTCAGAAAAAGTAACATCTGCACCAAATTTTTTTAACCACGGAACGAAAAGGAAGATCCGTAAAGCCAGCAAGAGCGCGAGGGCTAAAATGCCTCGCTCAAAGTCTATCTCACGATTCATACGTTTAGAAATGTGTCGATGTTGATACTTTTACCATTGTCTCTTAAAAAGAGAAGTGTTCTAAATTTTTACAAATTCCTCAGGGTCAGAATTAAGTAAAATCTCACGAATTTTGTCAATCATTTGCAAATCATAAAGAACATACAAATACGCATCCGCTGCAACAATACCTTTGGCATTGTACATTTTTTCAAAAAGGGCAATCAAAGAATCAGGTGAAAGCTTTCCTTTAATTTTACGTGCTAATTCAAGATAATCAGTACGCTCAGCATTGAGTTGCTCTAACATCTCTTCAATAGATTTTACATCCATATCAAAACTATCATCAGAGTTTAAATAACGCTCCATCATACGACGAAATGTTTGTTTATCAATAGGAAAATTGTAACGCTTAATTTCATTAAAACTAGCAAAATCAAGTAGCGCATCGTGCGCTTTTTTACATAACTCACCCTCAAGTTCTTTACAATTTTTTTAAAATTTCAAGCGCGTATTTAGGCTCAACTTTCAATCGATTCAGTGTATTTTGAAGCACTAAAGGATTCTCTTTAGAAAGTTTATATTTTTTTAAATCTTCATAATTACCATTCGCAACACTTACTGCTATCGCTGAGGCATTAGCAATATCTTCCTCAATAAAAGAAGAAGGTAATGATGGATCAAATTTCATAGCTTGAAGCATTTTACCCGCAAATTTAAAACCATCTGTTTTATAAGAAGCATTCACTTCTTCACCCAATATACGATTTTTCGCAGCTTCATGAAAGACTTCACTGTCTTTCTTCCATGCTCTTTTGTATAAAAAATCTTTAAAATTATAAAATACCAAATGTCCAATAGACGCAATCACCAAAATAAAGACAGGAAGAACCATCCAAAACGCTACTGGAAAGCTAAGCGATAAGCCAAAAAACTCTAAAGTATACCCCTCGCCATTAAAACTATACACATACAGCCCAATGGCTAACATATAAATTAGTGATACTAGAAAATAGCGTTTAATTCCCATGTGGTTCTCCCTACGTTGTCTTACTTATTTTTTGCTGATTTTTCGATAATCTCACGACATACAATACAATACCTTGCATGAGGTTTTACTTTAAGTCGTTGAAATCCAATATCCTCTTCACACATTTCACACATGCCATAAGAGCCATTGCGAATTTTATTCAGAGCAAACTCAATCTCATTAAGTTCTTTCGTTTGCTGCGTACTAATAGCCTGTTCAATCATACGATCCGTACTAACTGAAGCATGATCTGCTTCATCTCCTACTTCACTGTCTTTTAAATCTTCTATTTCACGCATTGAATCTTCAATATTTTTCTTAATCTGGACTCTTCTTTCTTTAGAATGTCCTCAAAATGCTTTAGCTCGTGCTCTCTCATCCTCTGTTTCCTTTACAAAAATGTTGAAACCATTATAGATAACTACTTGTGATAGGGATGGTTATTTTTTATACACAATCCCCGATAAATCTGTTCAAATAAAACCACTTTTGCGATTTTGTGCGCATATGTTAATCTACTTAAACTTATAATCTTTTGAGTTCTGCCTAAAAAAAGCCTCTTCAAAGCCAAAAGCACCTCCAATAAAAAAAGTTAACCGTTATATCTTGATTAAAAATAGTACTAAACTGCTCACTGCTTAATGACTCACCTTGTACATCAAGCGCTACATTATAGCCTTTTAAAAAAGGCTCATACGCTTTTGTATACGAAGCTTTTGCTTCTTTAGCACCTATCATTTGCGCAGAGGCAATGTGCTTATTAAAGATCTTAATCTCTTCTACTTTAGCAAAGCGAGAGATCATTTTCGTATATTCATTTGCGATAATATCTAAAGATTTATCGCTACTTTTTTCAATGGTAAAAACGTTTACATTCATGCTTTGAGTTTAAGCTCAAATGCATCTTTATGACAATGCTCACCCAAAAGTTTTAACAAATTGGATAAAACACTTTTCATTTCTGTACGCTTAACAATCATATCAATTAAACCATGGTCTAGCAAAAATTCTGCCCTTTGAAAACCCTCTGGTAAATCCGCCCCAATAGTTTGTTTAATAACCCTTTGCCCTGCAAACCCAACCAAAGCGCCTGGCTCTGCCATAATAATATCACCCAAAAAAGCAAAAGAAGCACTAACACCACCCATCGTTGGATCGGTTAAAATAGAGATATACGGCAATTTGGCATCGGCAAGCTTCGTCAGTGCTGCAGATGTTTTAGACATTTGAAGCAAAGAGAATGTACTCTCTTGCATACGCGCCCCACCACTCGCACTGATAATAATCAAACCCTCTTTATTGGCAATGGCACGGTTAATGGCTCGTACGATTTTTT
>JAJOKG010000031.1:7868-16575 GCA_021206415.1 Sulfurospirillum sp.
CTGAAAATTTCTGCAAATCGCATAGGTTTTATCCTCGTGTAAAGCTAATCGCTTTTAAATAAGCCTATTATTCTATCGAAAATTTCCTTATCTTTACTTACGAGGAAAATCTCATCTTCACAGAAGGTATACAAATCCTCACACATAAAGAGTCCCGCTTCAACATCATACGAGCGCATCCTCCCCACATAAAGAACAAACGAAACCTCGTGTGCATAGGCTAAAGAGAGGGCAAATGCCCCAGGAGAGCGGTATTTTATCTTGGCATCAAAAAGTTTCTGATGCACACGATTTGAAGCGTACGAACGCTCAAAGATACCCACTTTCGAAAAGACATTCATCTTTACATGTAAAAAGGTATCTGCGCCAATTTTACCTTGCCTTAACCCCTGTTCATCCTTGATAAAAACATCCCCATTGGCTAAATTTACAATGACCGCTTGAGTACATTTCCCTGCTTCAAAATAAGCCACAGAAGTTCCATAATAGGGTAAATGTGAGAGTAGATTTTCACTTCCATCAATGGGATCCAGTACAATGCGAGCAGAAGTAGCGGGGTTTTCAATCACCCCACTCTCTTCTGAGAAAATCTCTCCAAAAGGCAGAAGATGCTCAATAAAAATCTTCTCCGCCTCCAAATCAATCCCCACACTTCTATCACCTCCCGCACCCACTTCAAATGCTTGATGATGCGTAGTCTGCAAACCCTTTACATGTAAAAGGGTATAAAGCTCTTCATTCGCACGTAAAACCGCCTCAATAAAACGCATTAGCCGAGCAGTTTCTTGATGATGTGCATAGCGGCCTCTTTGCCCTCTTTGGCTGCGGTGACAACAAGGTCAGAGCCTCGCTTACAATCGCCTCCAGCATAAACGCCTGATTTGGTCGTTTGATACTCATGATTAACGACAATGCAACCTGATTTATTCACCTCAATGCCATTTTCAGCTAGAAAAGTCGGGACAGAGGGAGAAAAACCTAAAGCAAAAATAATCACATCCGCATCCACTCTAAAATCGCCACCTTTGACAATTTCCACGCACTGACGGCAACTCGCATCTTTCGCACCCAAAATGGTTTTGTGCATATCTATACCCACCACAGCGCCATCAGAATTAACCAAAATCTCTTTAGGTGTCACGTTGTAAACAAACTCCGCACCCTCTTCAATGGCATTTTTAAACTCTTTTTTACTGCCTGGCATATTGTATTTGTCTCTTCGATACAAACAGGTCACACTCTTAGCCCCCTCACGAATCGAGGTTCTAAGACAATCCATCGCCGTATCACCACCACCAATGACCACAACATTTTTACCCTTAACTTCAAACTTTTTATCGTAAGCTTCATTGAAAAGCTTTTTTTGAATGGAGCGTAAAAAGTCAATCGCAAGAAAAACACCCTCAGCATTTTCATTGGCGATATTCGCTTTTCGTGGACTCTCCGCGCCAATGCCTAGGAAAATTGCATCATGACTGTGTGCCACCTCATCAAAACTCAGCTCTTTGCTACCCACATGGGTGTTTACATGTAAAGATAGACCCGCTTCCTCAAGCCACTTCACACGACGTGCCACTACCTCTTTATCGAGTTTAAACCCAGGAATCCCATAGGTTAAAAGTCCACCCGCTCGGTTTTGTTTGTCATACAAACTGACCGCAATACCCGCACGAAGCAAATAGGTCGCACAAGCAAGTCCTGCAGGTCCCGCACCAATTACCGCTACTTTTTTCTTGGTCGTAATCCCAGGGAAAGAGGGTTTTAATCCTCGCTTGAAACCATCCTCAGAAATAAACGTCTCAATAGAACCAATCGTAATGGCCCCATACCCATCATTGAGCGTACAATCTCCCTCGCAAAGGCGATCTTGCGGACAAATACGCCCTGTAATTTCAGGAAAAGGATTGGTTTCATTAGAGAGATTAAACGCCAACTCTTTCTTCATCCCACTGGTTGCTTTAAGCCAAAAAGGAATGTAGTTATGCAAAGGACATTTACTATGACAAAAAGGATCGCCACACTGCACACAACGATCCGCCTGCTCTCTAGCGTCTTCTCGACCCATCACTTCATAAATCTCTTTAAAATCTCTGACCCTATCACTGGTTGAGCGCTTTCTTGGCTCAATTCTCTCTTCATTGATAAAATTTTGCATCTTAGTCTCCTTGCGCTGGGTTGAGTGGTACATTGGTCATATCTTTAGGGCGTACCATCCAAAAATCTCTTAAAACATCACGGAAATTCTCTAAAATATGGGTGGCTTTGAAACTCACCGTCTCATTGACGTGCGTTCGAAGCAGACGTTTTAAGAAGTGGCGTGCTTCATCCATGTCATCGGTATCAATACGCTCTGCTACCACTAACTCTTGATTGAGTTTGTCAATAAAATCACGGTTTTCATCGTAAATAAACGCCACACCGCCTGTCATACCCGCACCAAAATTCACACCCGTACTGCCTAAGATAGCAACCACACCGCCTGTCATATACTCACACGCATGATCACCCGTTCCCTCAACAACCGCCGTAGCACCTGAGTTACGAACACAAAAACGCTCACCCACATTGCCCGCAACAAAGAGTTTTCCACCCGTTGCGCCATACAAACAGGTATTGCCCGCACACGAGTAACCTCTGCCTTGATATTTTGGAGCAATAACGATTTTTCCACCGTTCATGCCTTTGCCCACATAATCATTGGCGGTACCTTTAAGATTAATGCTAATACCATTGGCTAAAAAAGCTCCCAAAGATTGTCCTGCTACGCCATTGAGTCTAAAGACAATGCTCTCATCTTTTAGCCCTTTATTGCCATAGTATTTCGCAATTTCACCGCTGATGAGTGTTCCAAAGCTACGGTTGGTATTGCAAATAGATTTGTGCAACACTATTTTTTCATCAGGATTTTCAATAACTTTGTAAACCTCTTTTAAAATCTCTTTCTCAAATTCATTTTTATCAAACGGCTCATTGGCTTTGCCATTGTGTGTATTTGGACCCTCTAGTCTCATAAGTACAGAAGAGAAGTCAAACTTTTTCGCAAAGCTATCTTCAATTACATGTAAAAGATCGCTTCGTCCAATAATATCTTCCAAACGCTCATAGCCTAAGTGTGCCAATATCTCACGCACATCTTCAGCTAATAGGGTAAAGAAGTTTACCAATTTATCGACCGTACCCACAAAGTGTTCACGAAGCTTCTCATCTTGCGTTGCCACACCCACAGAACAGCGGTTTAGGTGACACACGCGAAGCACTTTACATCCGATGATGGTTAAAGAGAGCGTTCCAAACGCATAACTCTCTGCCCCCAATAAAGCAGCCTTAATAACATCAAGTCCCGTTTTTAAACCACCATCGGTTTGCAAATGAACACTATCACGTAAATGGTTTGCTTTGAGTGCATTGTGCGCTTCACTCAGCCCTAATTCCCACGGATTTCCCGCAAATTTAATCGACGTCAGTGGAGCAGCACCCGTCCCTCCATCGCCTCCTGAGATAATAATCTTATCCGCATACGCTTTAGCAACACCCGCTGCAATCGTTCCAACCCCTGCGGTGGAGACCAATTTCACCGTAATAATCGCATCAGGATTGATCTGCTTCATATCAAAAATAAGTTGCGCCAAATCCTCAATGGAGTAAATATCGTGGTGTGGTGGAGGAGAAATCAGTGTCACACCCGGAATGGTATAACGAAGAGTGGCAATGAGTGGTGTCACCTTATGCCCTGGAAGCTGACCACCCTCACCTGGTTTTGCACCTTGTGCCACTTTAATTTGAATCTCTGTGGCGGAGCGTAAATACTCAGGTGTGACACCAAAACGACCCGATGCGATTTGTTTAATTTTAGAGTTTTTATGGGTTTTAAGACGTTCAGGCGCTTCACCACCCTCGCCTGAGTTACTCATACCCCCAATTTTATTCATCGCTTCACCCAGCGCTTCATGCGCCTCTGGAGAGATAGAGCCTAAACTCATCGCTGCTGTGGCAAAACGCTTAAAAATAGCCTCTTTACTCTCCACTTTCTCCAATGCAATAGGCTCACGATCAGATTTGAGTTCAAAAAAGTCACGAATCATTTTAAAGCCACGGTTATTCACCATTTTGGTAAATTCCGCAAAATCTTTTTTCTCCGCTGTTACAACAGCTTTATGAATCGCATGGACAATATGCGGATGATAGTCGTGAAACTCTTGCCCCTCTATATATTTGTAAAATCCACCAATTTCAAGCGGAAAGAGTTTTTTGTTAATGTTTAAATCATACGCTTTGGCATGGTTGTTTGAAAGACGCTCTTCAATATCGCTGTATCCAAGCCCTGGAATCATTGAAATCGCACCATTAAAACACTCTTTAACAATCTCGCTAGAAAGTCCTAAGACATCAAATAAGGCTGAATTTCGATACGAAGCAATCGTTGCGATACCCATCTTCGACATGATTTTGAGCAAGCCTTGATTGATAGCGTGACTGACGTTTTTAAGTTTCGTTTTCGTCTCATACGCACTCATCTCACTCTTTTTGCACTCATCCAAAACGGTTGCGTATAAAAGGTAGGGATAAATCGCACTGGCACCAAATCCAACCATCGTTGCACACGAATGCGCATCCAAAGCTTCCCCGCTAATGGCAACAATGGAGACCAGCGAGCGTACACCCTCATCCAATAAAACCTGATTCACTCGACCAATGACCATAGTCATCGGCATCGGTTTTTGTTTTTTATTCATTCCTCTATCATCTAAGAAAACGATGCGCACACCCTCTTCTTTGACCGATTGTACGATGTCATACACCAAATCTTCAAGGCTACCTTTCAGGTTGTCTTCAAAAAGAGTTGAGAAGTAGCGATTTTTGTACTCTTCTTTATAACGCGGTTTACTGGCATCACCAAACGAATCAATGATTTCGTATTTTTCTTGCATCAAAAGAGGTGAAATGGTTTTAATACAAAGGGCATGTTCCTCACCCTCTTCTAGGATATTGCGAATGATGCCAAAGTTGGTATTTAAACTCATAACAACTTTTTCACGAATCGGGTCAATCGGAGGATTGGTGACTTGTGCAAATTTTTGTTTAAAATAATCACTAAAATTACGCTGTGTTTGGCTAAACGCTGCCATTGGGGTATCATCACCCATAGAGCCAACACCCTCTTTACCATCTTTCATCATCGGCTCAAGCACCATATTTTTGACTTCTTGCGTGATGTTAAAATAGCGCTGTTCTATCTCTAAATTTTCACGTACATAATCCGTTGTTTTTGAAAACGGGATATCTACAAACTCTTGCAGGTAGACAAGCCCTTTATTAAGCCATTCTGTGTAAGTGTTGGAGCTTTTAATGTAATCATTGATGTCATCATCTTTCATGATTTTGCCAAATTAAGGTCTAAGCCTATCATTTGACCACTTTGCAGACGACCACGCTCAATGATGTTATCCTCTTCAATATCTAAAACACCGTATTCGCTTGAAATCAAAATACGGTCATCTTTGGTAATGATATATTTGGCAGGACGCAAACCGTTTCTATCTAAAACACAGGCAATGTAGCGTCCATCGGTCAGAGAAATCGCAGCAGGACCATCCCACGGCTCAAAATTGATACTGGAGTATTCATAAAATGCTCGAAGCTCTGCATCCATATGCGGAGCATTTTGCCATGGTACAGGAATTAAAGAGACGATGGCTTTTAAAAAAATCAAACCCATTAATCAACATAAATTCAAACATATTATCTAAACTTGCGCTATCGCTGACATCTGCGTTGGTTAAGGATAGAGTTGTTGAAGCTCTTCTTGCGTAAAAACAGAACTTTTTATAGATTCACTGCGCACTTGTGTGTAAAAACGATTGGCAGAAATAGAGTTAATCTCTCCATTATGCGCTAAAGTGCGAAACGGTTGTGCAAGTTTCCATTTTGGAAGGGTATTGGTCGAAAAACGTTGATGAAAAAGTGCAAAGGTTGCTTTAAACGCTTTATCGCTCAAATCAGGAAAAAAAGTTTAATTGTAGGTTGGCATTACCAACCCTTTATACGAAATGACTTTGCTTGAAAAAGAAGCAATATAAAAATCAGGGGCCTGTGCTAACTTTTTTTCAACCATTTTACGGGTTAAATACAATAATGCTTCAAAACGTTTGGTTGCTACCAGTGAAGAAGAGGTAACAAAGGCTTGTACAATTTGGGGTAATGAATCCAGCGCTAATTTTCCAAGCGCTTTTGTTTTGACAGGGACATCACGGTACAAAAGAACTTTCAAGTCATTTTGCTCACAGGTCTCTTCAAAAATCTGTTTTTGTTCATCATTTTGCAAAAAATCATTGCGACCGCAAACTGCTTTGGCAATGTCCACACCCAATTTTTTGCTTCATTTTTCATAAACTCAGTGGGCATTGAAAAAAGAAGACCACTTCCATCGCCACTCTTACCATCAGCCGCAATTGCACCTCGGTGCATCATACGCTCTAGCGCTATAATTGCATCTTCAACATTTTCATGGGTTGGGATATTTTTTATGTTTGCGATTAGTCCAAAACCGCAATTGTCTTTAAATCCTGTAATAAGATCCATTGCACAAGCCTTTTATGGAATTTTCATCAAAAATCTGACAAATTTTAAGTTAAAAGCGAAGGATGTTACATAAAAAAATGGTTAAAAAACAATTAAACACTATTTTATGCTATTCTGAATACTTACATATCACAACTAAAATTAATTGTCAATAAAATTAATATATAAATTTAATACACTAATTATAAATTTTAATATTATTGCAATATTTGAATGCTAAAATTCCTCATGCAAGGTTATATTATCAATATTACACGGGTTAAAGACGAAGACCTCATTGTCACCCTTCTCACACAAACGAGTATCAAAACACTCTACCGATTTTACGGGGCAAGACACTCCACTATTCATTTAGGGTATAAAATTGACTTTGAAGCGCTTCCCTCCCTCAAATCCTCGCTCCCTCAGCTACGTTCTATCCTTCATTTAGGCACTTCGTGGAATACCCATCGTGAGCGAATGCTATTATGGCAACCTTTTGTGCGTCTTTTTTATACTCATCTCAAGGATATTGCGTCCTTAGAGCCTTTCTACTTTGAACTTTTAGAGTCTTGTGCTGCTATTTGGGCGAAACAAAATCCTAAACGTATAGCCATAGAGGCTTACGTTAGGCTTTTAGAGCATGAAGGAAGACTGCATGATGATTTTATCTGTTTTAATTGTGAAGAGCCCATAACGAGTGATTTAACACTCATTCGAGCCTATTTACCCGCACACAAAAATTGTGCATGGAATCAAACGTTTTCGCTTTTACATGTAAGAAGGTTGTTTGAAGAAAAAAGCACCATAGCACTCAGCGATGAAGAGGTGGATGTGCTATGGAAGATTTTATTGGAAGGGTTTTAACGTTTAGAAAACTACGTCAGCGTTACTCTAAAAAACGCTCATCGCAAAAACTAGACACCTGTAAACTCTCAAACGCTTTTTTAAGAGAAATAAAAAAGCTCAGGGTTTTCTTGTTCCATTTGAGCCAGCATCTCTTTGGTACGAGCACGCATCACAGGCATTTTTACATCAAAACGCATCGCAGGACACGCCTCATCACCAATGGTTGGCATGTTATGCTCTTTTGCACAATCTCTGAGTTGACGCTCTCTTGCATGAATAAGGGGGCGAATCACTTGAATGCCATTGTCTGCGGTGTATTTAGGAGGCATAGAACGCAAAGCTCCATTGTAAGAGAAGTTCATAAAAAAGCTTTCCACCGCATCATCCAAATGGTGCGCAAGTGCTAATTTTGTGTAGCCATGCTCCAGAGCATAGGTATAGAGCGCACCTCTTCGCATTCGTGAGAAAAAACTACAAAATGAGGAGTTTTCTCGAATTTTATCTTGCGCCAAATCAAAAATTTTCGTATCCACAATTTCATGGTCTATCTCGTGTTCAACGCAGTGCTGATGGAGTGTATGTAACTCTTCACCCATGCCATAAGTAATGGTCACCGCTTTAAACTCAAAATCAAACGGAGCAACTCGTTGCATGTGCTTTAAAATGTGGGCAAGGCTGAGTGAATCTTTACCACCACTAAGCCCCAAAAGAATCTTATCGCCCTCACAAATGAGCTTATAGCGTGCGTTCGTTCGCCCCGCAATACGCAATAAACGTTTACTAATATTAAGCATCTGCCAATTCATCCAACATGGCAATAATAAACTGCGCACTCTCTTTAGCTGAGCTTACTAAAAACTCATCAAAGCTAAAACCTGCATCCATGTCCGCTGCATCACTAATCGCACGAAGCACACAAAAAGGAATCTTTAGCGCATCACACACAACAGCAACTGATGCACCTTCCATTTCAGTCGCATCTGCCTTAAACGTCGTATGAATCCACTCTTTTTTGACGCCATCGCAAATAAACTGATCTCCCGTGGCAATAATGCCCTCTTGCAAAATGATATTTTGTGCCTTGGCTACTTTATGCGCTAAAGCTCGAAGCGACGCATCGGTGTCAACATACACAGACCCCTCAGGCACATACCCATGCGGATGCCCAAAAGCGGTAATATCTAAATCATGCTGGGCTAAAGCCGTTGCAACAAGGACATCACCGATGCGTAAATTTGGATTTAGCGCACCTGCAACACCTGAGAAGAGCAGTTGTTCTGCCCCAAATTTTTCAATGAGG
>JAJOKG010000031.1:16675-22006 GCA_021206415.1 Sulfurospirillum sp.
TTTTTCGCAAACTCTAGTGTTTCGTACGTTCCAAAAAAAATCTAAGAGTGGTGTGATCTCTTCGACCATGGCACCCATAATGGCTATTTTCATCTTTTTCCTTTAAAACAGTGCAAGCACTTCTTCTAAGCTTTTCATATCGACAATGCTGTGGGTTGGCTTTTGCGAAATGCGTTTATTTAACCCTTTAAGTACACTGCCACCAAATTCTATAAACATATCGGTTGAAGATTCTACATGTAAAATAGATTGTTTGTATTTTACAGGAGAAATCAACTGCTCAGACAATAAGCGTTTTGCTTCATCTTTACTCTGATATGCTGTGGCAGTAACATTTGAGATAACAGGCATCGCAAATGCATCTTTCAGCCACTTTTCCAAATACCCCTCTAAATTGGCTTGCGCTGAACTGAGCAAAGGACAATGACTGGCAACAGACATCGGCAGTAAAACTGCTTTTTTAGCACCCGCTTCTTTAAAGAGTGGCTCAAGAGAAGAGAGGTCATCTTTATTGCCTGCAATGACAATTTGCCCATCCCCGTTATAATTGGCTGCCCACACCTTTTTACCCAGCTCTCGCTCTTTACATGTAATCTCTTCCACACGTGCATCATCCAGTCCCAAAAGAGCCATCATACCAGCGTTGATACCCTCACAGGCTTGCTTCATCAGTACTCCTCGTTGGTGGACTAATTCAACTGCGTCTAAGTAGTCCATAGCGCCTGTTGTACTCAAAGCTGAAAATTCACCCAAAGAGTGTCCTAAAACAGCCACAGGAGTCACTTTGCATGCTTCAGTAAAAAGACGGTGCGCAATGAGACTAACCAATAAAATAGCAGGTTGAGTGTATTCAGTTTGTTCTAATTGGTCATTTTCTTCAAAAAGAAGCTTAGTAAAATCAAAACCAACACGTGTACTTGCTTGCTCAATCATCTCTTTTGCAAGTGAACTGTTGTCATAAAAATCTTTTCCCATACCAATTTTTTGACTCCCTTGGCCAGGGAATATAAAAAGGGTTTTATTCATTGATGTACCTCTCTATTTTTTTACATGTAAGCTTTTGTTCTATCAAAAAAACTTACATTTAGTCTAGTGTTAATCTATCTTTGTAGTCATTAATTTTTTTACGCAGGGTATTTCGGTTAAGTCCAAATTTTTCACTGATGGCAAGCTGTGAGCCAAATTTTGCATAGCCACTCTTAATCATTGGAACATCAAAAAGATATAATAGATCCCTATAATCGTTTCTGCCACCAATACGATTGGACAAAAAGCTTTGCATCATCGTTAAAATTTCTTCTTCTCCAAAAGAATTCATCAAATACGCATTATAAACTGATCGTCTTAATGAATAACAATTTTTACTCACATCTGGAACAATATTTTCTATTGAAAGGGTATCACCATAAGCATCATCAAACATCAAACGTGCTTCTAATGAAAACTTTTCCATCAAGGGAGCAATATCTTCTTGACGTTTACTAAGGGGTGGAATCAAAATCTTTAAACTAAAAAAATCATCTACAATAGCTTCATCAATATGAACATTTGAAGTAGCAATCATGCGTGTTTTGTAAACATCAAGAGCAACTCTTAATTTTTTGTAATTTGTAATTTTATGAAAATTTTTAACAATCAATGTATGATTTGTTTCAATTGACGCCAATAAATCATTAAAAGAAGCTGCATCAATAATAGGAGCAGAAGAAATATGCTTAGCAAGTGTTAACTTTCCAACGCCACTTTCACCTAAAATTAACGCATTAATAGAAACACTTTTAAGTAGATTTGCAGACTTAAGAGCCTCTATTGAGGCTCTTGACTTTGCTATATAATTAGTGTGATCCACAACATCCGCCACCATGAGAGTGACTTTCACCGCCGCAGCATCCACCTTCACCGTGTTCATGGTCATGACCATGTCCACCACAACACTCGCTATCGTCATCATTTGTAGTGTGGCAACTGCCACCTGTTCCACATCCACAACCACCTTGACTACCAACATAGCCATTAAGAAGTTCATCAGCTGTCGCATCACGAACTTCTACTACATTAATAGCAAATAACAAATCTTTACCTGCCAAGGATGGTTAAAGTCTATTTCAACTGTTTCATCATTGAAATTTTTAACGACAACTTGTACCGTTTCGCCATGTTCACCTTGACCATACAGTGTCATTCCGATTTGAAGTTCAAGCCCTGCAAATTGTTCTTTTGGCAAAGTTTGAACTGCATTACTGTCATATTCGCCATAAGCGTCAGCAGCAGCAACTTGAATATTGGAACTATCACCTGCTTTAAGTTCTTTAATTTTTTCTTCTAATCCTGGAATAATTTGACCTTTTCCAACAATAAAAGAGAGTGGTGCAGCATTTAAATTGCTGTCTAATATTTCACCATTATCAACACTTTTAAGTTCATAATGAATTGAAAACGACTTTGTTATCACAAATCAGCATAACTTCTCCCTTGTTTTTATAATGGGACAAATGCTAACATAACTTTGTTGTAGAAGGCCTTAGGAAAAAATATAAGTCTATTTTTTTATGCAAAAAAAATGGTTAAAAATTATCAAATCTTTAACCATAATCACTTATTTTACTTTTTTTGCTTCAGGAGAGGTAGGATAATTTTCTTTTAATGCTTTATAAAACCCTTGTGCATCTTTAGTTTTACCTAATTTTTCAAAAGAAGCTCCAGTATGATATAAAAGAGTAGGAATATAAGAAGCTTTATCAAAAAGTGAAATACTTGTCTTATAGTTTTCTATTGCGGTAGCATATGATTTTTTATTATAAGCAATTTTCACCCAGTTGGAAATTCACTTTGGCAGGTTTGTAATTACGATTTAACAACTCTTTATACATTACTTCAGCATTTGTATAAGATTTTTTCTCAAAAAAAATCATCTGCCTCTTTTTAATAACGTTGCACTATCTTTAGTACTCAACTCTTTAGTAGAAGGGGTTTTGGATGTAGTTTCTTTTTTCTGTATTTTTGCTACTCGATTCAGAAGCAGTAGCAATCTGCTTTGAAGAAGTTACTTTTGAATTTTTCAGTTCATGTTCCAATTGATCAAACTTCTCTTTTGGGACATAATTCTTATTAATAGAGTCAATTAATGTACTAAGCTCACCAATAACAACTTTGACTTTATCTTGATTTTCAGTCTGAATCTTTCGACTCTCTTCAACATATCCACGCAATTTAATTATTTCATCTTCAAGTTGTCGAATACGCTCATCCTGCTTAGCTATCTTTGTTTCATAACTCTGCACAACAGAACGAATTCCTTCATATTGCTCTGCCCCATTATTTGAACTTTTTTCAGGCTCTGTGTAACGGATAGACTCTGAATTATAAGAAGAAGTTTGGTTAATTGGCACATGTTTAACTTCATGAGAAGATATGCCATTATTTGAAGAAATACCATTAGTATCAACAGTACCATAAACAGAAGGTTCAGCCGATAACGCTACTATTGGAAGTAGCGCCATCGAAAATTTAAAAAGCTTTTTTTTTCATAGAGAGAATAATTATGGAAGTACTTTAAATTCTGCTCTTCTGTTTTTAGCCCAAGCTTCTTTATTATGCTCACTAACTGCAGGATTGCTTTCACCATAACTTACAACAGTAAGTCTATCAGCATTCATACCTTTTGCAACCAAACCATCTTTAACGCTTTTTGCTCTTTTAAGACCAAGCGCATAGTTGTACTCATCTGTACCGAATTCGTCACAGTTACCTTCAACTTTAATTGAAAAGTTTTTTGCCTCTGCTGAATTAAACAATGCTGCATTTGCATCAATATTTGCTTGTTGATCTTTACGAACATTGTATTTATCAAAATCAAAATAAATTGTTTTAGAGTTAGCCTCTAAAGAAGCAATTAATTTTTGAAGTGCACTCATACCATCATCTACACTTGATTGTGTATCAGCAGTTGATTTAGTCATATCAACTTCTGGACTTTTTTGACTACAACCAGTCAATACTAAAACCGCTACCGCTAAACTTGTTAACGCTAATTTACCCATTATTAGATCCTTTTTGGAAATTAAATTTAAAACTTTGGAATTATACCATTTTTTTTTTGAATATTACCAATCAATTGACTGAAGTTTACCAGTTTTTAATTGAAAGTGATACGTTTTGTTCGCATTTAACCGAATTATGCCCAATGCACTTTGATTTCCAAACTGTTTTATAAACATAATTGTATCAGAATCATTCGCAAAACGTGGATAAAGATTCTCTCCTGTTGCTGTTAATTGACGTAAATAATCTGTTTGAGTTGAAATCAAGTAAAGATTAAATGTATTTCTTCCAAATTCACTCTCAGCTTCTCTACTTGAATAAACAATATAATTATCAAATGTAGAAATTGAATTTTTATTTTTTCCATGATAAACCAATTTTTCGAAACTTTTATCGTAAATACCTTGAGCGAAAATATCAGGATTTCCTAAACGATCAGAAACGAAAGCAATACGCCTATCATTGTCAATAAAATTACCATTAACATCAATACCAGAGTACTCAGTTATTTTTGTAATTTTCTTACTTCTTAAATCATATAAATAAATATCTGTTTGATCCTTAGGTGCCATTGTAAGTAAAAGCTTATTACCATCTTGTGAAACATCTGAGCAAACAATCATACCACTACTCGAAATAATACTGCGTCGCGCCCCTGTTTTTAAATCATAGCGATATATGGTTGGCTCTGCTCCATTATAAGAAGTATAGTAGAATGCATTTTGCTCACTATTTGCCCACTTTGGAAATATATTTAAACCACCTGCTACAATTATTTTCTGATAACTCAGGGTATAATCAGAAATAACTATCTCACTTTTTTTAGCACCTATATAACGTGCAAATAAGACGGATTGTTCCATCCATTTTATAGAAGGGGCACCAATATTATCGTTTATATCTACAATAATTTTGTGTGCTAAGAAAGGATGTCTTTTTTTATCACTTAACGAATATGCTTTTTCAAATGTTGTAGCCCCCGTCTTAGCATTAATAAATTTTACTGTAGCTGACATGGTATTAAAGTCTTGATTTAAACTAAATCGTAAAATTAAATCCACTCTTTTGTCAGATAAAAAATTTTCTAGAGGACCACCTTCATAACTACTTTGTAAATACTCATCAAGGACTTGAAAATGACTACTAACCCTTAAATCACCAACTAAAAAGTTTGAAAAAAACTCTTGACAAACTACCTACTACATGATATAATAAATACATAAATAAGAGATGAAGAAACGATGGTACGCTTCATTTCAAGAAAGAGGTATAAACATGGAAAAGATTGAC
>JAJOKG010000024.1 GCA_021206415.1 Sulfurospirillum sp.
AAACGATGCGTAAAGAGGGCATAAAACCTATTATTGGTATTGAGGCGTACATTCACAACCAAGACGACATTGGCGATAAAAACGACCAAACAGCGTTTTCACCTCTGTTTATTTGCTAAAAATAGAGATTGGTTATAAAAATTTGATGTACCTCTCATCCATGAGCTATATCAAAGGGTTTTATTACTACCCACGCATTAATAAACAACTCTTAAAAGAGCACTCTGAAGGGCTTATTTGTTCTGGAGCGTGCTTACAAGGTGAAGTCAATTGGCATCTCAATCTCAATAACAAACGCAATGTCCAATTTGGCGCTAAAGGGTATGAACGGGCTAAAGAGATAGCGCTGGAATACAAAGAGATTTTTGGGGATGATTTTTATTTGGAAATTATGCGCCATGGCATTAATGACCAGATGTTTATTGATGATGATATTTTGCGTATTGCCAAAGAGACAGGTATTAAAGTGATTGCCACCAACGATACGCACTACTTAGAGCCTGATGATGCAGAAGCGCACGAGGCGTTTATGTGTATTGCGATGAATAAAGAGTTTGATGACCCTAACCGTCTTCGTCACTCCGTGCATGAGTTTTTTGTCAAATCGCCTGAGCAAATGGCAGATTTGTTTGCCGATATCCCTGAAGCCATCTCCAACACGCAAGAGATTGTGGATAAGTGTAATTTAGAGATTAAACTAGGCGATCCTACACCGCCTAAATTTAAATTTACCAAAGAGTATGCTGCTCGTGAGGGACTTTTTTTTGAGAGCGATGATGACTTCTTTGCGCACAAATGCCGTGAGGGTTTAAAAGAGCGTTTAAAGTACGTTGAGGAAAGTAAGCATGAAGAGTACAAGGCAAGGCTTGAGCGGGAGATTAGCGTTATTTGCAATATGAAATTCCCTGGTTACATGCTGATTGTTTGGGATTTTATTCGTGAAGCCAAAAGCAGAGGTGTTCCTGTAGGCCCTGGTAGGGGTTCAGCTGCTGGAAGTTTGGTCGCGTATTCGCTTTTTATTACCGATCTTGATCCGATGCCTTATAACTTGCTTTTTGAAAGGTTCCTAAATCCTGAGCGTATTAGTATGCCCGATATTGACGTCGACTTTTGTCAGAGCAGGCGGGGTGAGATTATTGATTATGTGGTTGAAAAGTATGGGCGTTATAACGTCGCTCAAGTCATTACCTTTGGTAAGCTTTTAGCCAAAGGTGTTATCCGTGATGTCGCCCGTGTTTTAGCGATTCCTTACGCTGAAGCCGATGCCATGGCAAAACTCATTCCTGATGAGCTGGGCATTACTTTAAATGGGATAGGCGTTGAGGGCGAAGAGGGGTTTAAAGCAGGAGCCTATCAAAAGGAACCCAAGCTTCGAGAGCTCATTGAGCGTGACCCTAGAATGCAGCGAGTCTGGAAATTTGCTTTAGCGCTTGAAGGACTGAACCGAAACTCAGGAATGCATGCCGCAGGTGTGGTGATTAGCGATGAAGAGTTGTGGCATAAAACGCCTCTGTATCAACCCTCGGGGGAAGATCATTAGTGACCCAATATTCGCTTAATTTTTTGGAAGATGTGGATTTGATTAAGTTCGACTTTTTGGGACTTAAAACACTGACGGTGATTGATAATGCGCTCAAACTCATTAAAGCACGCTATAACCAAAGTATTGATTTTAACGCACTGGATTTGAATGATCCTAAAGTGTATGAACTGATTCAAAGTGGTGATACCATAGGACTTTTTCAGATAGAATCCAGCGGTATGCAATCTTTAAATGAGCGTTTAAAGCCCAACACCTTTGAAGATTTAATTGCGGTCTTAGCACTGTATCGTCCAGGGCCTATGGAATCAGGTATGTTGGATGATTTTATTGACAGAAAGCACGGGCGTAAAGAGGTTACTTACTTTTTTGATGAGTTTACCAAACCCTTACAGCCCATTTTAGAGCCAACCTATGGGGTTATTGTCTACCAAGAGCAGGTTATGCAAATTGTTCAAAGTATTGGTGGATTTAGTTTGGGTGAATCAGACTTGATTCGTCGTGCGATGGGTAAGAAAAAGATTGATTATATGAAGCAAAAAGCCGAAGAGTTTGCCGATGGTGCGGTGAAGCAAGGCTTAGATAGAGCGCATGCCATTGAGCTTTTTGGTTTAATTGAGAAGTTTGCGGGCTATGGTTTTAATAAATCGCACTCTGCTGCGTACGCACTCATTACCTTTCAAACGGCGTACTTAAAATGCTACTATCCGCAAGAGTTTATGGCAGCGCTTTTAACCTCGGAGCAAGACAACACTGATAAAATTGTCAAATATATTGATGAGGTGAAACGCTTAGGCATTAAACTTCTTCCTCCTTCTATTCAACACTCCTTAATTGAATTTAGCGCTATTACCAATAATGATGGGGAAGAAGCTATTTTATTTGGTATGGGGGCGATTAAAGGGGTGGGTAATGCGGCAATTAGCAAAATTTTAGAAGCCAGAGCCGATGCTCCTTTTGCCGATATGAGCGATTTTATCTCACGCATTGATGGCTCAAAAGTCAATAAAAAAGTCTTAGAATCGCTCATTAAATCGGGTAGTTTTGATGATTTTGGTTACAGCAGACGGGCACTTTTAGAGAGCATTGATACGATTATTGAGGCTAGTGGAGAGTGTTCTCGGGCTAAAAAAGATGGCAGAGTATTCTCTTTTTGGTGACAGTGCTGAGATGATTACGGTAGATATTAAGATTGATACGATTCCAGAGTTTGATGGTAAAAGAATTTTTAGAACTGGAAAAAGAGACCATCGGTTTTTATATCTCAGGTCATCCTTTGGATGCATTTAGAGAGCAGATTGATGAGATGAGTTATACGCTTTCAAGTGAAAAAGACCAAATTGAAGATGGCTCAAAAGCACTTTTTATTGGGAAAGTAGAAAGTATTACGGAGAAAATAAGTAAAAAAGGGAACAAGTTTGGCATTATCTCGTTGATGGATTTTCACGGTTCTATGGAGCTTACCGTATTTGAAAAACAACTAGAAACACTCTTCAAATTGGATTTGGAGAGACCGCTTTGTTTTAAAGTGGATGTCTCAAATGACGGACAAAATACCAAAATGCGTGTTATGAAAATTATGGAACTTGAGGATGCCAAAAAAGAGAAGATTGAGACCAAAGTCATTGAAACTCCACTCGACCCCAAAGTGATTAAAATTGCATTGAATGATGATACCAGTACCTTAGAGCTTCTTTATCAAATGGTACGAGAATCAAGAGGTCGAAGAGCATTGCATCTTATTATTACCTCAAAGTTGCAAAATGTGCTTATTGAAACGCATCTAGGAGTAGATGATAGTTTAGATGAAAAATTAGCCTCATTACCGTGGGTTGAAGTGATTGCTTAAGCTCTCTTAGCGTGGAATTTGGATTTGAAAACCTTTAGGGTTTTCAAGCAATTCAATCTGCCCTCCGTGGGCTTGAATAATCTGCAAAGAGAGTGCAAGCCCTAAGCCATTTCCTTTTGTTTTGGTCGTTTTTAAAGGGTTCAAAGAGGATGTTTTTATTTTCAATGGCTTTACCATCATCCTTTACATGTAAAAGGATAGAATGAGGGTCTTCTACATAAGAAATACAAACATGTCCTTGCTCATTTTCTGACTCTTCAATCGCATCAATGGCATTAAAAATGAAGTTTTGAAGTACTAAATTTAAAAAGCTCAAAATCCCCTCTCATTTCGTGATGCGGTAAGCGAAATTCGAAATGAATTTCTTTGGTATAGGAGTAGTGTAAAATCGCCTCTTCGCACTCTTTTATAAAACGATCCATGTAAAATGTTGAGGGATTTACTTGGACACTTTTTGTAAAAAGAAGGGTCGCTTTAATAATACGTTCTACCCTCCAAATCGCTTTTTTTATCTCTGTAACAATAGGTTTAATGGAAGGGTCAACTTTTTTTAAAAGGGTCGAAGCCAGCAAAGAGACAGAGCCTATGGGGTTGCGAATTTCGTGCGAGAGATGAGCGGCTACTTGTCCCATAGAAACGAGGCGTTCTTGACGTTTTCCTTCGGTAATATCTGTGGCGGTAATAATGCGTTTATCTCCTTGTTTGACACTTTTAAGTAGGTAAAAACAGCCTTCAAATTCTATTTCTTTGGTCATTTCTTGATGGGGTAATTCAAGAAGAATGGAACTGAGTTTTTTGGCTTCACTGTTTTGGAGAAAAACAGATCCATGCTCATCTAAAACCCACAATGCATTAGGCTGCACCTCAATAATTTGGCGAATAAAATCTTGCAAGGCGCTATAGGATTCGTTCAGTTTTTTGTACTCATCTTCAATGACATAGGTCTGGTTAATAAGGTCTTCAAGTCCTTGTTTAAACAGTTCTTTTTCTTTGGCACTCAGGCTATTGAGCAACGTTTCATCAATCATTTTTGATTCCCATCATCTTTTTGGAGGTTTATAAAGAGTATAATAGCCAAAAAAAAGTTTTGGATAACGCCGTGCAAGAGATACGTAAAAATATTATTAAAGAGAAGGGAATTCTCATATTTTGATTACGACCGCTTCAGGACAAGCGTATAAGCCTATTGAAAAAAAGATGCAAGAAATTTTAAAAACCTATGCCAATACCCATTCTGAAGTTTCTTCAAGTGCAATCAAAACAAGCGCATACTATGCCAAAGCCAGAGAAGATTTGAAAAAAGCCTTAGATATAGATGAGCGATTTTATCTTTTTCCTTGCGGTACAGGAGCTACTGGTGCCATTAAAAAATTTCAAGAACTTATGGGTATTTACATTCCTCCATCGAGCCTAAAGCGTTTTACATGTAAACCTAAAAATTTGCCTGTGGTTTTTGTTGGACCCTATGAGCATCACTCCAATGAGCTGAGTTTTCGTGAGGGATTGTGCGAGTTGATACGTATTCCTTTAGACGCTGAAGAGCGCATTGATTTAGCATTTTTGGAAGCACAACTTGAAGCCCATAAGGAGAGAGAAATTATTGCTTCTTTTTCTGTTGCTTCTAATGTGACAGGTATTATGAGTGATTATAAAGCCATTTATACTTTAGTCAAATGTTATGGAGGCACTGTTTCACTAGATTGTGCAGCCGCTTCTCCGTATGTCAACGTTGATTGTAATTATTATGATGCGCTTTTTTTATCTCCGCATAAACTCTTAGGTGGCGTAGGCTCATGTGGGCTTTTGGTGATGAAAAAAGCCTTATGCACACAGACTCAACCTACCTTTGCAGGAGGTGGTACCGTTGCTTATGTCTCACGTGTATCGCACAATTTTTTAGAGGATATGGAACTTATTGAAGATGCAGGAACACCGGGAATTTTACAGTTTATTAAAGCCTCTTTAGCGTATAACCTTCGCAATGAAATTGGATTGGAGAAAATTCGTGAACGTGAAGAGGTACTTAAAACGTACTTTGGTTCACGTATTCGAAGCATCAAAGGCGTGAAGCTTTATTGTAAATATTCTCAAGATAAATTGCCTATTTTTTCGCTGAACTTTGAAGGCATTAATCCGTATCTTATTTCGCAGTATCTCTCGGATTATTTTGGGATTCAAACAAGAGCTGGATGTAGCTGTGCAGGACCTTATGGGCATGATTTGTTAGAACTTGAAGATGGTCAGAGTTTTAGTGAAAAGCCTGGTTGGCTTCGTATTTCTATTCATTACACTCATACAACTAAAGAGATTGATACCTTATTAAAAGGTATCGAACAAGCCTTAAAGCCCTTAAAAATAGTCTATGGTATCTTTACATGTAAAGAGTATTTGGAAGGGTTTAAAACTTCTTCCAAAAGCTTCTTCCTAGCATAATAAAGACAGTGTAACACTCGAGTCTTCCAATAATCATGGCAAGGATAAAATGATTTTATCGTACCATGAAAAGAACGCGTAATTTTGAGAAGGGCCCGTTAGATTGAGTCCTGGACCAATATTTCCTACCATGGCAAGGGCTGTACTAAAAGAGGTTAAGAAGTCAAATCCTCTGGCATACAAATAGAGCATGAGCAAAAATGTGGTTAAAATAAACAAAGCAAAAAACCCAAAAATAGAGTTAATAATAGAACTTTTAATTTGCTTTCCATCCACAAAAATAGAGGTAATGACATCAGGTTGAATGGTACGCTTAATCTCTAAGGCAATATTCTTAAAAAAGAGGATGTAACGAATCATTTTAATACCACCCGAAGTAGAGCCTGTATTTGCACTCATCATCATGGAAAGAATGGCAATAACCAACGCAAATTGTCCCCATTTTTCATAATCTAATGAAGCAAATCCTGTAGTTGTTGCTAACGTAGAAACGGTGAAGAAAGCGTGTTTGAGTGAGTCATAAAACGAGTCATCACTGGTATTTGTATGAATCAGCGTTAGGACAAGTGATAAAAAGATAATCAAACTGATATACCACTTTGTTTCTTCGGTATTGTAGCACTGACGTTCTCCCTTGAAAAAGCGAATATGGGCTAAAAAGTTAATACCTGAGATAATCATAAAAAAGGTGGTTGTCCAAATAACACCATCACTAAAAGCTCCAATCGAACTATTTTTAGTCGAAAAACCTCCTGTTGAAATCGTTGAAAAAGCATGATTAAGGGCATCAAACCAGTTCATCCCAAAGAGCATTAAAAGCACGAAGTTGAGCAGTGTAAAAAGAATATAGACTGCCCAAATACGATTGGCAGTGTCTTTGATTTTAGGGGTGATTTTATCCATAGATATTCCTGTGGATTCTGCTTTAAAAAGACTTAGCGAGCCACTCGGGTTAATGAGTGGTAAAAGACCAACTCCTAAAACGATAATTCCAATACCGCCAATCCAATGCATCAGGCTTCTGTGAAAAAGAATTGATTTTGGTAAAATTTCAACGTCTCTGTACGCACTAGCTCCTGTGGTGGTAAAACCACTAATGGCTTCAAAAAAAGCACCTGCTGGGTCAATATTTGTATAAAGTACCATAGGAATAGCCCCACCAATACCCAGTAAAATCCAAATAAAATTGACAGAAATAATGCTCTCCTTGATTCCTAAATGCATTTCATCATTTTTAAGAATAAGGTAAATAGCTAGATTAACAATAAAAAGAGAGAACATGGCAAGCAAATAAACAAAAACATCCTCATTGTAAAAAAAACCTACGATGGGAGGTAAGAGAAGAATAAAAAAAAACAACCAATCCAACAGCGGAAACAAATTTTAAAATACTCTTAATACTCATAGCGCTCTTTTAGTTTAGGAATTTTGCTGTAACCATTTTGAAACAGGTTCAAAATCGGACTCTTTAATAAATGCAACAATGACATCATCTTTCTCAAAAGTGGGAATCAGTCTGTATTCGTAAATGTCATTTTCTCGTAAAATAACAAAATGCCCTTTGTCATCTATTTTTTCAGGTAAAACGAGCTTTTTATCAAGTAGTGGGGAGTTTTCGTCAATTTTTCGCATCAAGATAGAACCTTCTCCTCCACAAAACTTCTTTTGTAAAAAAAGATTATTAGAATG
>JAJOKG010000185.1 GCA_021206415.1 Sulfurospirillum sp.
GCATCATTTTATTATCTATCTCATTTTTATTCTTTTACTTATTAACAAAAAATACGCTTTTTAAACCCATTTATCTCATCTCTATGGCACTTAAGACGCGCCATTTGAGCTACATTCTTGCCCTTTCAAAGAAAAATAATGAATTGGGTGAAATCGCACATCTTATTTACAAACATGAAAAACAAAAAAAAACTTTTAGAAGAGTATAAAGAAATTATTGATGAAAATACGATTGTTTCAAAAACCAATAAGAAAGGGATTATTACCTATGTCAATGATCAATTCATTGCCATGTCGGGGTACTCAAAAGAAGAGCTGATAGGTAAACCACACAATGTTGTCCGCCACCCTGATACGCCTGCTCTTTTTTTCAAAGAGATGTGGGATATCCTTAAAAATGGAAAAACATGGAAAGGAATTATTAAAAATAGACGTAAAGATGGCAGTAGCTACTATGTAAAATCTATTATTATGCCTCTGTTTACCCTTGATGGTGAAATTGAATCGTATATGGCAATTCGACACGATGTGAGTGATTTATTTGAAAAACTTGAACTGCTTCAACAAGAGAACTCTTTAGATTTACCAGGTCGCAAACATCTTTTTGAAAGTATTGAAAACGCAAAAGATCCACATCTTGCGATTTTAAATATTTGCGATTTTCGAGAAATCAATACGCTTTATGGTCAATCTTTTGGTGATTTATATTTAAAACAGCTAGCAAACACTATCCAAAACACCTTCCTGAGAACATACATTTTTTTTCACCTTCAAGGCGATGAATTTGCGCTTTTTCTGATACCCATATGACAGAGGAATCTTTTACTCAATTTTGTCAAAATCTTTTAACAAATGTACATCAAGAAGGCATTCGTATTAACAATAAACCTTACACATTAGCCCTTCGTATTGGCATAGCGAACGGACTTTCCTATCTTTACAATCGTGCTGAAATTGCCATTAAAGAAGCACGTAAAGAGCACAAATCATTAATCATTTATGATGACAGAGAGGGGTTCAAAGAGCGCCTTCAAGAAGATATTCAATGGAATAGAACCTTGCGAGAAGCCTTAACACACAACCGTTTTACGATTTTTATGCAAGAAATTGTACCTTTACATGTAAAAACCAATACCCGTAAAAAATATGAGATTTTAATTCGTCTTATTGATGAAACGGGTCGCATTATTTCTCCCTTTCACTTTATTGATCTTGCAAAACGTATGCATCTTTACGCACAATTAACCCAATTTGTTCTCAATGAAAGTATTCGTGTTGCTTTAGAGCTTGATTGTGATATTTCTATTAATATCACTAAAGAAGATATTTTAAACCATGAAACGACTATGCACTTATTCAACCTTTTACATCAGCACCCTAATCTCAAAGAGCGTATTACCCTTGAACTTGTAGAATCAGAAAGTATTGAAGACTCACAAGATGTACGTTTATTTCTTCAAAAAGCACATGCAAATGGCTGTCTTTTGGCTATTGATGATTTTGGTTCTGGATACTCCAATTTTGAGTACCTTATGCGATTGTCGGTCAATTTTATCAAAATCGATGGTTCTCTGATTAAAAATATTGATAAAGATAGCAATGCCTATGAAACCGTTAAAACCATTACTAATTTCGCTAAAAATTTAAACATTCAAGTCGTAGCAGAATTTGTTCACAGCAAAGAAGTCTTGCAAAAAGTTCAAGAGCTAAATATTGATTTTGCACAGGGCTTTTACCTCCATGAACCTAGCCCTAAAAATAAATTAAAGCATCCCCATGAACGCTATTGAATCTTTTTTAATGGTGGTTGCAAACAATCAGTTTGTAGACGGACATGAAGTACTAGAAGAAGAATGGAAACGCCTCAAAAAAATTCCTGAATCTGAAAATGAAGCAAAAATTCTTAAAGGGCTTATTAACGCTTCTACCGCATTAGCCCTTGCTAGCAAAGGAAAAAAAGAGGGTGCAATGCGTGTTTGGCAAACCTATGAAAAATACGCACCTCTGATTGCCCAAGCACCTTTGGCACATACCCACCTTTACCAAAAAGCACAGAGTCTTTTAGCAGATAAATACACCCTTTACATGTAAAAAGTTGAGTAAATCAAATAAAGCGATAAAACCCATAAAACAACGTTTAAAATCTTTTTATACAAAACTTCGTCAATGTGGTCTTGTATACGACTACCTATAAAAAATCCGCTAATGGCAATCAGCACATAAGGCGTAATGACTGCAACATTTTCAAACGTTAAATTGCCATGATACGTAAAAATAAAAACCTGAAGTATTTTATTGGTAATAAAACAAAAGCTCATCACGCCAATAGCGCGCTTTTTGTCTAAGTTGAGCTCTAAAATTAAAATAATCAAAACAGGAATCATAATATTAGCAATACCACCGACAATACCACTTAAAAAACCAAAAAGTATACTCATATAAAGAGGATGTGTCGCAACACTTCGTGTCAGTGAAATTTTAAGTCTCTCTTTATTTAGATAAAGGAGAATCACGCTCGCCAAAACGAGTTTATAATAAGGTGTATAGTAGAGCACCAATAAATTTGTCCCTAAAATACTTCCCACAATAACACTAGCAATCAATACTCGATATTCACTCCAAATTGCCCCAAAAGAGTTGTCTCGTTTTAAACTTAAAAAATTAACCGCAATAGTAGGAAAAAGTGTAAAAAGAACCGCTTTTTTTAGGTCTAAAAAAAGAGCAAAAAGCGGTGTTGCCATCATAGGAAAACCAAATCCTAAAGTTCCATGCACAATGCCTGCAAACAAAACGATAAGTGCTTCATACCAAAAAAAATTCATTACCAAACACGTCTATACCAACTCATTGTATCTTCGCCAATCGTTTGTGAAAAAACTTCTTGAAGCCCCTTAGGAAGCTTAATTTCTTCCCCTTCTTTGGTATAAGGAGAACGAAAAATCAAATACCATTCAACCTTACTTTCCATCGCTTCAAGCATTCCAGCTCCACCTTCTATCATAACCATCGAATAGGCGTTTTATTTTCTCGAGCGTTGCATCCACGAAAAACATGTCGATTAGGAACATGAAAAAGCGGAATACTTTTATCAAATATTTTATGATGCGAATAAATCAAAATATCAGGTGCTTTACCTTCACATAACCTTGCATCAAGCGTCGGACGATCTACCCTTACAGTATTGCCACCTATCACCATTAAATCACAACAATCTCTTAAACGATGCACCATTGTGCGTGATTCAAGTGATGTAATGGTTCCACCTGTCGCAACATTATTGGCACTTAACGCTAGTTTATAGAAAATAAATGGCTCTTTTTTTTCTTTACATGTAAAAGGGGTTAAAAGGGTGTCGCACGCTTCTTTGAGGCATCCAAAACTAACATCAACCCCTCTACTTTGCAAATACGCACCACCACCTTTTGCACTTAAGCTCTCATCATAAGAGCCAATCACCACACGTTTAATACCCAATGCTTCAATTAAAGAAGAACACGGAGGGGTTTTCCCAAAATGATGACACGGCTCAAGCGTTACATGTAAAGAAAGATGTGAAAAAAGATCTTGGTGATTTTCTTTTAAAAAAAGATGCAGTGCCATTGAATCACTCAGTGCTTCAATGCGTGTATCGTGGGTTAATGTAAGATATGCCTCTTTAAGTGCTAAGACTTCAGCATGAGGTGTTCCTGCTTTGTGGTGCGCACCCATGCCTAAAATCTCTCCAGCATCATTGCTCACAACCGCACCCACAGCAGGATTGGGAAACGTCAGCACTTGATAACGCCATGCCGCATCCAGTGCTTTTTGCATCAATGATGCATCAGATGGCATTACCATTCAAAATAAGTACGTGCTTTTTCAATTTCTTCAAGGGCAATCTCTTTTAATTCATTTTCGATACGCACCTGAAGAGTATTTTTTTCAAATCCTTCTAAAATACCAATAAATTTCTCTTTATTTTTCAGCTTAATCTTCACTTTTTCACCAACAGAAGCACTAAAATGCTCAGGCTTTATAAGCTTTCGCTCAATACCAGGAGAGCTCACTTCAAAAAGATACTCACCTTCCAAAGGAGGTTCTACATCAAAAATAGGTGATAAAATGCGACTAACTTCCGCACATTTATCTAAATTGATACCCTCTTTAGAGGTAATGTAAATACGAAAAATCTTTTTATCAAACTCACTAACAATTTCTGTATCATAAAGGCTTACGCCACAACCCTCTACAATTTTAATAAGTTGTTCTGTATCAATCATCGCTTTTCTTCCCCTTTTTTAGCTCTTCTTCTACTTTAGCAAACAAAGCATCCATTTTATTCTGACGCTCTAAGCTATCATCGAATCGGAAACGAAAATGAGGACATCTAAACCAACCCTCAACTTGCATACAGTGCGTTTGAATATGGCGTTGCACACGATCTAAATGAGAGAGAATATAGCGCTTCTCAGCTTCATCATACACAGAACCATCCAAGTAGACAATCGCATCGTATTTTCCACGACTGCATTCCACATCAATGACACAAACCCCTCGAAGCATCTCATCTTCAAGGGTACTAAGTGCTTCAGGAATTAATTCTTTTAAAACACTCTGTGTGCGCTGTATTTTTATACTTTTATCCATCATAATTTTGCTTTTTCTTCAACCTCTTTAAAGCTTTCGATATAATCGCCTACTTTAATATCGGTGTAGCCCTCAATGCCCACACCACACTCGTATCCCTTGCCCACTTCTTTGACATCATCTTTAAAACGTTTAAGAGAGGAAACACTACCTTCATAAATAATCACACCATCACGAATAACCCTAATTTTCACACCACGGTTAATCGTACCATCCGTTACGATACATCCAGCAATATGACCTAGTTTTGGCACGGCAAATACTTCTCTAACCATCGCTTGACCAATATTTTCCTCACGAATAACAGGTGCCATCAGTCCTGTAACAATGTTGGTTACATCATCAATCAAATCATAAATAATATTGTACGTTTTAATTTCAATGCCCGAGCTTTTTGCTCTCTCTTTAACGGTACCTGTTGGTCGAACATGGAAACCTAAAATGATACAGTTTGAACTTGCACTTGCAAGTGCCACATCACTCTCTGTAATACCACCAATACCTGCACTCACGATATTGACTTTTGTTTCAGCATTTCTAATTTTTTCTAAACTGCCTTTAATCGCCTCTAAGCTTCCTTGAACATCTGCTTTAATAATAACCGGTAACGTTTTAAGTGCACCCTCTGCGATCATATCGCTCAGCTCATCAAGACTCACTTTGGTTGATTTTGAAAGCTCTTTCTGACGTAAATATTCTGCTTTTTTCTTTGCATATTCACGTGCAATTTTATCCGTTTTAACGCTAATAAGTGTCTCACCAGCACCTGGAACTTCACTGAGTCCCAAAACAACGACAGGCTCACCAGGAAGGGCTTCTTTCACGGCAATTCCTCTGTCATTAAGAAGCGCTTTGACTTTACCAAATGCCACACCTGCAACGACAATATCACCCACTCTCATAGTACCATCTTCGACAACTACTGTTGCCACAGGGCCTCTTCCTTTTTCAAGAGAGCTTTCAATAACGGTTGCTTTAACATCACGACTAGGATCTGCTTTGAGCTCTAATACATCTGCTTGTAATAAAATTGTCTCCAATAAATCTTCAATGCCCATACCTGTTTTTGCAGATACTGGAACAAATTCATGTTCTCCACCCCAATCAATTGGAGTAATGCCAAGTTCTGCTAGCTGAGCTTTTACCAAATCAGGATTAGCAGATTCTTTATCCATTTTATTTACAGCAATGATAATAGGAACCCCTGCTGCCTTAGCATGCTCAACCGCTTCTTTGGTTTGAGGTTTTACACCATCGTCTGCTGCAACAACCACGATAACAATATCTGTTACTTTCGCTCCACGTGAACGCATCTCAGTAAAAGCTTCGTGACCTGGTGTATCAATAAAGGTAATATTGCGACCATTTTTCTCGACCATATAAGCACCCACATGTTGGGTAATACCACCCGCTTCACCCGCAGCTACTTTTGCACTTCTAATGTAGTCAAGCAATGACGTTTTACCATGATCAACGTGACCCATAATAGTAATAACAGGTGCACGCTCTACGAAGTTTTGCTCACTTGCTTCGCCCTCTTCGTCGTACGCTTTGACATAGTCAAATGATTCTTGGTCGTTAACAGTTGTCACGTTAATACCAAAAGTATCGGCTAAAATTTCAATAGAATCTTTGTCTAAAAAATCATTTTTTGTAAACATAACACCTAAAGAGAAAAGTTCTTTTAATCACTTCACCCACAGGTTTGTTAATTTTCTCCGCAAATTCATAGACCCTAATCTCTTCTGGAATTTCAATGGCACTAATAGCTTCTGCCTCTTGGGTTGTTACATTACGTCGTCTTTTTTTACGTCCAACCCTTTGAATACCTTGCATAACAAAATTTGTTTTTTTCGTTGTTCTGATTTGACTAGGATCAATTTGCTTTTTCTTTTTTTACCTCTTCTGGAACAGAAATACCTGCATTTAAATCAGGTAAAACGATCATATCTTCTTCGTCTGAATCAATATTCGTATCTGCCATTTCAATATTTAAAGCAATATCAAGTTTTTCAGCATTTGTTTTTTTCTCAGCAGGTAACTTTTTTAACTTTTTTCTTCTTTTTTTGTAAATCATTATTCAAGGCGTTTGAAAACATTGATTCCATACTACGTGAAGATTCTCGCTCTTGAGAACCGTAGGGTGTAGCCATTTCACGTTTTTCTTCAATAATGCGTTCTTGCACTTCAGGTCTTTTTTTTCTTAACGATCACTAAACCTCTACGTTTTCGTACATTCGTAGGATCAATTTTTTCATCCGTTTCTAATTCTTCATTGTTTTCAGAAACTTCTTCACCTTTTTTATCAGCTGAGGATGAGGAAGCAGGTTCTAATGCGACTGTCTCAAGTTCTTTTTCTTTAACTGTTTTTGTCTTATTTGGAGCAGCTACTTTTTCAACAGAAGGTTTTTCAATCACAGAAGGTTTTTCGACAACTTCAGCCTTTTTAACCTCAGGAGCTTTTGTTTCAGATGAAGGCTTACTCGCGTGTGCATTTTCTCCTGTCAATACATAATTCATTAATTTTTCGGCATCTTCTGTATTGATAGAACTTGAAGGGGCTTTAACATCAAGCCCCATATCAACTGCCTTTTCAATAATATCTTTACTTTTCATGCCTAGTTCTTTTGCTATTTCAGTTATGCGAACCTTATCCATTCGTAG
>JAJOKG010000060.1 GCA_021206415.1 Sulfurospirillum sp.
TGGTTTAGGAAAATCAAATGGGATTTGAATACCTTTTAGAAAATTTGAGTCAATTTGTGTATCAAAAAAGCTAATAACCGCTTGGAATAGTCGTCAAATAATCATTAAGATAGCGTTTCGGTAATGGAATAGTTGATTCATCTTCACCAAAATAAAACATATCTTTTGACAGCATATCTTGAATTGTTGCTTCATTATACCTCCACCCTTTGGCTGGCTTTTTACAATTCTTTTTTGTAATTGGATGAATAATTTCTGTTTCAAAATTTCCATTTTCTACACCACCAGAATTATCAGTTCGATATACACCTTTTTTATCACAATAATAGTAGTGGTCAAAGTCATAAAATTTTGGATATTTTACTAACTCTTTTAATTCCTTCTCTATTTCAGACAAAGATAATTTTTGCTTTAAAAGTCTATTAGCAATTTTTAAAAAATCTTTCACATTTCTTTTTTCAACTTGCCAATTCTTTTTCGTGTATTCTTTGAATTTAGAATATATCAAGCAATAATCATGTGTTACAGAAAGGTAATTAGAATTATTTTTTGTTGAATTACTTGCTCTTACTGTTTGTGCAATAAAGTTATCTTCACCAAAATATTTCATCGCACACTTTTTTTTAGATTTGTTACTTCATCATCATCAATCGAGATAAAGATAACCCCATCATCTTTCAAAAGATTGCGAGCAAGTTTAAGGCGTGGATACATCATAGAGAGCCAGTCACTATGGTAGCGTCCGTTTGTGTCACTATTGGTGCTTAGCTTATTGCCATCGCCATCAACTTGCCCTGTGATTTCAAGGTAGTTTTTGATATTGTCGTGAAAGTTATCTTTATAGACAAAGTCTTTGCCTGTATTGTACGGTGGGTCGATGTATATCATCTTGACTTGTTTGTAGTAGGACTTTTGAAGAAGCTTTAAGACTTCGAGGTTGTCACCCTCGATGTAGAGATTTTGCGTGGTGTCCCAATTTTTTGACTCTTCTTTACAAGGTCGCAAGGTTCCCGTGCTTGGTGTTTGCGCTATCTTTTTGGCTTCGCTTTTACCCGCCCATGTGAAGTTGTAGCGCTCTGGCTCATTACATGTAAAGCTTCCAAGTTCCTCTTCAAGCTTTTTAAAATCTATCTTGCCTTCGCTGAAAACTTCGGGGAATAGCTCTTTTAATTTTTCTATGTTTTCGCTGACGATGTCTTTTGATGTGCCATTTAGTTCTTGCATGGGTCTTGTCCTTTTTTCATTTGTCTCTATTTTTGATACAATACGCTTTCTATCCCTTAGGGGCTCTCCCATCTTTTGGTGGGAGTTACTTCATATTATTTTGTATTACTATTATTTTAGTATATTTTCAATTTTTTCTGTTATAATGTCATCACTTACGGTAAGTCCCTGCATGCACACTTACCTTGTCCTCATTATATTTACCATCAAATCTTTCGTATTTGTCTCACAATCCTTAAAAATTTCATCTGTAAATGCTTCAATGAGTTTTTCAGTTGTCTCAAATTTGTTTTTACCATTTAGCAACCAGCAAAAGGCATAGTACACATCAATCAATTTGTGCTCATAGATAATTTTTCTAAACTCTTTATGTTTGCCATGTGCTTTGACACCTCTATAATTTCGATTGAAAATTCTTCCATTGTGGGCACATCTGTTTCTAAGCTCTTTAAGTCTTAATAGGTAGTTTAAAAATACATGTGAGTCATACATATTGAATTTTGAAGCAATGAGTTTTAGGATGCTTTGCCCATCTATCATGAGATGCGAAATCATTGAAATCAAGGCACCAAGTGTCATATTTTCTACAAAATAATGAAACGGTGGATAATTAATAGTTCTTGTATTTCCAAAGTTTAGAAGTTCTTTGTCTTTTAAGTAAAATTCTTTATTGCTCTCAAAATCATAGCGACCCAAATAATAATCTTGATAATATTGATATATCTCTGTTTTTTGTTGTGGGTGTGGGGCTTTTACTTCCCAATCTGATATTGCTTCACCTTTAATTGAAAAGCCTATTTCATTGTAGTTTTCTTTTATGAGATAGAAAAATGGATTGTCAGTTAATGAATAGGCTACTTCGATAAGTATAGATTTTAATTTAATTTCTACTTGTGAAGAGAGTCGAAACATATTGAGTGCAACTTCTCTATCGGCATAATATACATTTAAAATATCATCCATAGAGTAATTTGAAACATTCGTTCTAAATGCTTTAACATAGCCTTTAAACTTAAAAATGCCTATATTTAGAATGATGTTTTTTAGCTCTTCTTCTGAATGTTTACTGGAATGTTTAAATCCATCGTGATATAAAGAAGCTAAATAGCTATCAATCGTTAATTTTTTATAGACATATTTCACAAGGCACCTTTCAACTTTTCTATCGTGTCATTCATCTTTTTTATCTCTATATTTAATGCAACTTTGGCATTGAAAACAGTCTCTTTTTTGAGCTTGCTTTTGAGTTCATTTATCTTTACATGTAATGCTTGTATCTCTTTGAGTGATGCTTCGGTTGTCGCTTTTACATGTAAATTACCGCTAAATTTCGAGGCATTGAGCGCTAAAAGTTTATCTAAATAGCTCTTATAAAACGCGTACAAATCTGTAAAAGGGTGTTCTTTTACATGTAAGCTTTCTAAAAACTCTTTTTCAATAGCTGTAAGGTTTTCAAGATTGAGCCAATGGGTGAAATACTCCTCTTCCACAAAGAGTTTTGTGCTATCTGATTTGTTGATACGCTTGTTGGAAAGGTTGATGCAGCAAGACTCTTTACATGTAAAGATGACGATCAGTGGGTATGGAATGTATTGGATGATTTTGGAGAGGGTTTTGAGCTTGTCTTGCGAGGTGATTTCGACACTCACAAAGGCTACTTCGGTATAGTCTATCTCGTCATTTGAAAAAGGCGGGATGTTGATGGTGTGTTGATTGAGAAGATAGTCCAAAGTGATGCTTTGCACATACTCGCTTAACACTTTTCGCTCATGAATGTTTAATGAGAAGTTCTCGATAAATTGCTTTTTGTAGAGTTTGCGTTCAATACAGCAACTTTTGGGAAGGGAGAGATACTCTAAAACACTTTTACTCATTCAACCACCAAGTAAGAGATAAGTTCAAATTCTTCTTTGGAAGCTAAACTCTGTGCGGTGATGTTTGTGCCACCTCTACTAAATAAAGAATCTAAGCCCACTTCTTCTTTTTTGCCCACAATGCTTTCAATGGCACTTTCTAATTGTGCTACATAAAAGCTCATATCGTTGTAATGTTTTGTTTTGGCTTCAAAAAGTGCGATGGCTTCTTGAATACCATGTTTTTCACCAAGGCAAAGTTTTTTGTAGGTATCTAAGATTTGTTTGGCGTTTGAGAAGCCCAGTTTGACTTCATTATTTTCACCCATAAAAATCAAATAGTATGGCTCTAAGGAGTAATGTCCCTCTTGTTGTTTGTCATTTTTAAGGTATTTTAAACAAAAGAGTGTTCCTTTGCCGATGGCTTCTTTTAAAAATTCATTGTCACTTTTTACAACACTGTGAATGCCAAGAGGCATTTGGGCTAATTTTTGCTCGTTGTCTTTAAGATACTCCATAAGGTTCATACGAAAATCATTGAGGGTAAGGTCGGTGATAGAAACGCCACCACTAACATCTTCGAGGTCTATAACATTTTCTTGAAGCTCTTTGAGTTGTTTGGCACGATAACCAAGGTCATTCATCTCTTTTTCAGACGCATCGATGATGTTCTCTTCACCTGTTGCCGATACATCGAGTAATACCATTCTGCCACTGACACGGCTTTCTAAGTTGATGTATTCGTCAAGTTCCATATTTGGCCAGAAATTGACAAGCTGGATATTCTCATTTTTTGAGCCAAGGCGGTCAATGCGTCCAAATCGTTGAATAATTCTAACAGGGTTCCAGTGAATATCATAATTGACAAGATAGTCACAATCTTGAAGATTTTGTCCTTCACTGATGACATCGGTTGCTATCAAAATATCTATCTCTTGCTGCTCTTTAATAGAGGTTTTATCGCGTTCTTTTGAAAGGGGTGAGAAGTTGGTAAGGATGGAGCTTAGGTCTTGATTTTTAGTGGTTAATGTTGTTTTATTGCTTCCAGTTCCCGTGACTATGGCACTATGGATACCAAGCTCTTCTTTTGCCCATGAAGCGATATGGTTGTAAAGATACTCTGCTGTATCGGCAAAGGCGGTAAATACAATGACTTTTTTTGTTATTAGCGTTGAGAGGATTATCTATTTTGTGCTTGATGGTCTGTTTGAGTGTTTGTAGCTTTTCATCGCGTAAAGCGTCTATCTCATGGGCGATACTAAGTAGCTCTCTTAATTTGTAGATGTCATTTTCCAAATCTTGCTTCCATTTGATTTGGTCAATATCTCCAATAAGCACTTTGACTTTGTTGCCTATGAGTTGTGAAGCATATTCTTCTGATTCTATATCAACATCCATAATGCTCATATCTTCCACAAAGCTTTCACTTTGTTTTTCAAGAAGTGCTATGAGAGTTTCATTTCGGTCAAGCAATTTTTTCACCGTCAATGCAAAAGAGTTGATGGAGCTTTCCATACGCTTTAAAAGATTGACACGCATAAGGTGAATCAAACTTTGTTCACGATCCACTTGTTTAAAGACACCACTGCCGACTTGAATATCATACTTTTTATCGTACTCTTCTCGTCTATGAGGTAAAACATATTTGAGGGGTGAATAGGCACATAGAGTGAGTTTTCGGATGGTTTTATTGATTTCGATAAGGGGTGGAAAATTGTTCTCTACATCAATGTCGGATTTGATATTGATAGGTTTGTTACGTTCTGGAAACTTACCAATAGCGGTAATGTCATAATACTTTTCTATGTGTTTTCGGCTTCGTGCAATCGTCACTAAATCAAGCAATTTAAAATAATCAAAGTTCAAAAGGTTCATCAATTTATCGGTGGTTCTGTTTTCTTCATCAAGTTTTAACCACACATTGAATTTTGATTGGGCTCTTCTTAGGGTGTTTTCTACACTATTAATCCCATTGTCTTGAAATGCTGCATCATTCCCCTCAGTGATAAATGCCAATTGATTTTTTAAGTCATTGAGGCGGTTATTGACGGGCGTTGCAGAGAGCATTAAGACTTTGGTTTTAACACCTTTTTGTAAAACATCTTCTAAGAGTTTGGCATAGCGTGATTTGCTTGTTCGTTTGTTGGTGCTGGTATTTCTAAAATTGTGAGATTCGTCAATGACAATTAAATCGTAATTTGCCCAGTTGATCGTAGCAAGGTTTATCTCTCCACTCATACCTTGTTCTCGTGTTAAGTCTGTGTGGTTGAGAACATCGTAATTAAATCTATCGGCAGAGAGAATATTTCGTGTGTCATTGATGGTGTAGAGTGTCCAGTTATCTCTTAGTTTTTTAGGGCATAAGACTAATACTCTATCGTTTCTTAGTTCATAGTATTTGATAATGGCAAGGGCTTCGAAAGTTTTACCAAGTCCAACACTATCTGCGATGATACATCCATTGTAACGTTCGAGTTTATCAATAGCCCCTAAAACGCCATCTCTTTGGAAGTTGTAAAGCTTATTCCACACGAGGGTATTTTTAAAGCCTGTTTTGGTGCGGATGATTTTCTCTTCATCTAATTCACCAATGAAATCTTTGAAGATGTGATAGAGTGTAAAAAAAATAAAGAAATTCTGGGGACTTGTTAGAGTAAATATCTTCAATCTTGGCTAAGACTTCTTTTTTTTATATCTGAAACAATGGCATCGTTTTTCCATACTTCGTTGAAAGTGGCTAAAAAATCATTGGTGGCAGAAGTATCGGTAAGCAATGTGTTCATGTGAAAAGCATTTGAGTATGTGTAACCAAGTCCTGTTGTAGAAAAGTTTGAGCTTCCTTGTATGGCAATATCACCAGAGGCATTGTGGGCATGAAACATATTGAAAGGCAAAATGCCAGCCATTTTTACCTCTTTGGCTTTGACTTTCTCTTGAAACCAAGTGGCACACTCTTTGGCAATTTTTACATGTTGAAGGTTGTTTTTGTATTTGCTCTCTTCTTTTTCGCCTGATAGATTTGAAGATGCAAAACTTTTGAGGGGAACTAAAAAGGTGCGCTAAAAAGAAGTTTGACTTCATCAACTTTGGAAAGCTCTTTCTTTAAAGATTCATAAGCATAAATCGTAAAATACGATGAAACAATAGAAAGAGAACAATTTTTTTCAATGTGCTCTTTGAGAATATCTCCAACTTTACCATTTTTTTTGTTGTCAATTAACATTTTTACAAACCTTTTCAATTTGCTTTAATTTAAAGACGAAAATATATTACTCATCAGCTTTTTCTAAAATTTCAAAATATTACTTATAAAACTCAGCTGTTCAACGTCTAAATTTTGCCTGATTTTCAAAGGAATTTCACTTCGAAATTCATCCATATCCAATGGCTTATGTTTGATAAAAAGATCAATCATTAAGGGTGACAAAAGGCATCTTGCATCAATTTTGAACTGCTTTGCTATCACGGTATCTCTAAAAGCAATAAGCTCTTCTTTAATCGTTTGATCAGAAGAAAATTGACGAGGTTGTTGAGCAACGTCTGCTTGCAAGTCAGGCTGATTGATTATTACCTGTGTTACAACATCGTCTTTAATCTCTAGAGCCTGATCTACAGTTTGTTTTTCTTTAATAAATGGTGTGCTTTTTTTGCTGCGCTTTTTTGAATAATGCTAAAAGTTTTTTTGATTCATTTTCTCTATTTTTTAAACCAATCCACAGACCAAATTCGATGGATATTCCATCCAAGTTTTTCTAAAACCTCTTGTTTTAATCGATCTCTATCTCTGGCTGATTTTGAGGAATGGTACGTTGCACCATCACATTCAATTCCTAATACATACTCATTTGGATTATTCTTTGACACCACTGCTAAATCTATAAAATATCCAGCAACTCCCACTTGAGGAACTACCGTATACCCACAATCAGACAATAATTGGCTTACAGCAATTTCAAATTCTGAATCAAAACCTCTTTGGTTTAATATTACATTGGAAGACAACTTACCTGTTTCTGCATAATTCAAAAATGCTTTTAATGCCATAACTCCGCGCGAGCTATTTGGACTTATAATAATGTCAGAGCTTTGCATTGAAGTGAATATTTCCATTTTTTTGCTTGGCTCGTGTAAATAAGACGTTGAGCCTTCTTCCAGCCTACATCTGAAATTTTATAGGGCCAAAAGCGCTGATAGACCCTTTGCGTTTCTCTGTCTTTTCCAAATGTTGTTGA
>JAJOKG010000028.1 GCA_021206415.1 Sulfurospirillum sp.
CGTATCACAACGGGTTAGTGCAATAGCATAATTCACGCTGTGATAATTTTCAGAAAACTTTTTTTAACTCTTTTTTTTAACGTCTCGTACTGTTCTTCGAGATCACGATAATTAGCTAAATCTATCATAAAAAGTAAAAATTTTGTACGTTCAATATGACGTAAAAATTCTATCCCCAAACCTTTACCTTCACTTGCACCTTCAATAATCCCTGGAATATCTGCCATCACATAGGATTGATAATCATCGGTGACAACCACACCCAATTTTGGCGTAAGGGTCGTAAATTCATAATTTGCAATTTCAGGTTCGGCATTTGAAACCACAGAAATGAGTGTTGATTTTCCTACATTAGGAAATCCAACAAGCCCAACATCCGCAATCAGTTTTAATTCTAATTTAATTGCTTTAGTCAGTCCACCTCGACCTGGTTGAGCAAATTCGGGGCGTTGATTGGTTGAACTTTTAAAGTGTGTATTACCAAGTCCACCCATGCCACCTTCTAAAAAAAGTTGTTTATCACCCTCTTCTAAAAGATCCAATAAAACTTCATTGGTTTCTGCATCAATAACTTGCGTACCAGGAGGAACAATAATGACTAAATGCTCACCTGATTTTCCATACATTTTACGTCCCATACCAGGTTCGCCATTTCTTGCTTTAAGGTGTTGATTGTTACGAAAATGAGAAAGCGTGTGGGTATTTTTATCTACTTTAAAATAGACATTTCCACCTTTGCCTCCATCGCCTCCATCAGGGCCACCTTGAATAACATGTTTTTCTCTGCGAAAAGAGACACAGCCTGGGCCACCTTTTCCAGAGCTTAGAGTGAGTGCTACATTATCGATAAACATCGTAAAACCTTTTTTATGTATAGAGTAATACCTTTAATCATTACATGTAAAAGGGTAATCATTGAAGGTATTTAATTATTTAAGAGGAGAAAAAAGAGGAGAAAATCTCCTCCTTAATATGAATTAGTTTGCGGGGATAACAGAAACTTTGTTTCGTGTTTTATCTTTACGTTGGAATTGAACAAAACCGTCAACCAAAGCGTAGATTGTATGATCTACACCGATACCAACATTGCTTCCTACATGTACTTTTGTTCCGCGCTGACGAATAATAATATTACCTGCACGTACAAACTCGCCACCAAATTTTTTAACACCCAGTCTACGTCCAGCTGAGTCTCTATTATTCTGGGTACTTCCTTGACCTTTCTTGTGAGCCATTGGTTACTCCTAATTTTTCTATGTAACGCTTGTGGGTTAAGCTTTAATGCTTACAACTTTTACTCTAGTGTATTGTCTTCTAAAACCACGCTTGACTTTTGAGTCTTTACGTCTACGTTTTTTGAATGTAATGACTTTCTTGTCCTTACCTTCTGTGACAACAACCAGTTCTACAACTGCACCACTGACGAAAGGTGTTCCCACTTTAAGTTCGCCGTTATTCACTGCTAAAACTTCCGTCACTTCGATTTTCTCTTTTGGCTGAGCGTCAAGTTTGTCGACGTTTAAGTAGTCGCCTTCTTGAACTTTGTATTGCTTCCCGCCATTTTTAATAATTGCATACATGCGTATGTCCTTCTTGGGAGAGATTTTATTTAGGGTTTGGATTTTATCGAAAACTTCTTTAAGGAAGTATTAAAGATAAAAACCTCATCCTATTTCAAAGTACCATATCGGTGTAATACTCAATTTGTTCTTTTTTCAAAATACGAATAAAGTTCGTACTCCCTTCAACGCCAGAAGGATATCCTGCTGTGACAATATAGGTTTTTTCTTTATCAATCACACCTTTTTCAATGCCTCTTTGAAGGGTTTGACCAATCATCACATTTAAATTGCTGGTGTCAACATTCATAATGGGTTTAATACCCCATGCAATGGTAAGAGAACGTGCAATTTTTTCATCATGTGTGACCGCATAAATATCCGCTTTAATACGATAACGTCCCAATTTTTTAGCGGATTTTCCTGAACTGGTGAGTGAAATCATCGCTTCTACACCTAAACGATCTGCCAACCTCGCTGTCGAAGAGGAGATAATATCAGTCTCATCCAAGAAAGGGTAAACTTCAAATTTTCCATAGGGATAGATACTCTCAGTTTCTCTAATCGTTGCTGCCATAACCTCAACCACGTGAATAGGGTTGACACCAATAGCACTCTCTTCTGAAAGCATTACAGCGTCCGTTCCATCCAAAACGGCATTGGCAACGTCACTGATTTCTGCACGGGTTGCATCTCTTTTTCTGCCATGGAAAGCAACATTTGCGTTGCGGTAATAACAGGTTTCGAAGCAGCATTGGCTTTAGCAATAATTTTCTTTTGAATGCTTGGAACTTTGTAATACGGCACTTCAATACCCAAATCCCCACGAGCCACCATAATACCATCGCTCACTTCTAAAATCTCATCAATTTTCTCAACGGCATCAAATTTTTCAATTTTGGCAAAAATGTGTGAGCGAGACTTATGCTCATTCAAAATATTTCTTACATGTAAAATGTCTTTGGCACTTTGTACAAACGAAACGGCCACAAAATCAACCCCATTTTGCGCACCCCATAAAAGGTCTGCTTCATCTTTAGGGGTAATCACTTCAATATTAATCACCGTATTGGGGAAATTAACTCCTTTATTTGAAGAGAGTTTACCACTATTTTCAACTTCTGTGACGATATTTTTTCCTATTTCAACCACCCTAGCACGAATATTGCCATCGTAAAGATAGATATATTCACCCACTTTGAGCATATCTAAGATTTGTGGTTGATTAATGCAAAGTTCATACATACCCTCGTTAACTCTTTTGCCTACAATTTGCTCTTTCGTAAAATAGAGTTTATCCCCGGCAACCAGCATAAAATCCTCTTCTAATTTACCCACTCGAATTTTAGGGCCACAAATATCTTGTAAAACACCTACTTTTTTTGCCCACTTTTGCCTCTGCTTCTCTAATTTTTGATAGCGTACTAGCGTGGTATTCATGACTTCCATGACTAAAATTGAGGCGAAATACATTCACACCAGCACGAATAAGCCCCTCTAAAATTTCTACGCTATCACTTGCAGGTCCAACCGTTGCTAAAATCTTTGTTTTTTTATCCATATTTTTTCCTTTATTTAAAATACGCTCCATCTTATCATTCTATGGTAACAAAATTATATCATAAGGCTTTATTATTCACACCTGTAATGATGATGAACTTTTGTACAGCTAACTATCATTTTCAATAAATTTAAAAGCTTTATATGCTATCATCATGACTCATAATCCTAACAAATAAGATATTTGAAGCACAAGCATGACAAATACCATTCAACATTCCATCTTGATTTTTCATTACAATGAGACGCTCTTAGAGAGTCGAAACACTGTTTTGTGTAATACCATCGTAGGGCAATATGCTTCATTTAAAGAACGTGGCATTAAAGGGATTTTTATTTCCCTTAAACATGCACCCTATTCTTCTTTTCTCAAAGAAGATCCCCATTTAGGTAATCTTGTAAAACAACTTGAAAAACTAAGCCATAAAATAGACATTCCCATCGGAATTGGTGACTATAAAAAAGAGTTATTTGCTTACCTTAAAGAGTTAAGTGCGGTAACATCGATTAAACTTTTTCAGAATATTCAAACGGCACTTTTATTTTTTAATCCTAGTGCTATGAAAAAAGAGTTGGATGTTTTAATTTATGATGAAGACAAAGAGAATGCCAATAAAATTACAAATGAACTTTCTAAACTAGGCTATTCTATTGTACAAGCCAATAATGCTGAAGATTTTAGAATCAAAGCTTCAGCCAAAAAATATGATATGACCATTACCCACACCGCTATCAATCACTCTAAAGATGGGGCATCACAACCAAAAAGTTTAGGGCTTTCGAAACAACTCATTATAAACCTTCCTGTTTTTATTGACACCGCAGTTAATTCACTGGTTACCATGACAGGGCTTGAGGCACAGAAAATCAAGCATGAAATTAGACCATTTAATGAAAAAATTCCACCTCAAACCATTATTGCGGCAATAAAATTCAAAGGAGATATTAGCGGTATCTTTTTCCTTATTTTTCCAAAAGATCTTGCGCTTATTGCCCTTGAAGCAATGTTGGGAGAGAGTATTTCAGCCGATGATAATGCAGCGATTATCGATGGGGTCGCAGAGTTTTGCAATATCATTACGGGTGCAGCAAAAGTTATCTTCTCTAATAAAAATCTCAAAGTGCTTTTTGAACTACCTAAAACCTATCTCTCACTCCAAGTAGCACTTTCTGATACATTAGGCTCCAATGGCGTCTGGATTGATATGCAATTAGCAGAGAAACCTTTTTACATGTTTATTACCAAATAACCCTTTTACATGTAAAGAGGCTACGCCATCATTAAGCGCAGTGTCGACATTGAGGAGTGTATGAAACCTAGCCTTTTATAAAAGGCTTGCGCTTGCGTGTTATCCACATCGGTTAATAAGCTGATGCGTTTACAATGTAAAGCTTTGGCGTGAGCAATGGCAAATGATAAAAGCACCTCTCCTCCCCCTTTGTTTCGGTAGGCTGGTTTGACGATCATATCTTCCAACCATGCAACTTTTCCACCCAGTGCGGTGCTAATACTCCATAATAATGTCACCATTCCTGCGATTTCACGCTCATACTTCAGTACGAAAATCGTTCCCGTAGAAGGTGTTTCTAAAATCATCTCTAAGCCTTTGCTTTGAAGCTCAAAATTGGGCGTAAACTCACTTTCTTGAGAAAAAAGAGTTGCCAATAACGCAGATAAGTCATTGACTTCAGAGGGCTTTGCTAATTCAACAGACCACATCGTGATTTCCTTTTTACATGTAACGAGTCTGTATTTTAACATAGGAACCTTTTTTGCTTGTTATATTCTAATCATAAAAAGGAGGTATGTATGACTGTTAATGAGAGTAAAATACGGGTGAATACCTTTTTGCAACAAACACTCAATGCTATTGCCTCTAAAAACGAAGAGGCAGGGAGTGCTTTTGCTTCTATTTTAGAGAGTGAAATTAATGTTAAGCAAAAAAGTTCATCCAATGAAACACCGATTGAGACGCTAGCATCTTCTTCACAAGATGAAGCACTTGTTGCCTTTAAAGAGGCGCTTAGAACTAAAGGTGCGCTTCAATTTTATCAAGATTACAATTTTGAGAAAATTGAAAAGATGATTGAAGAGAAAAAAGCAGAACTCATGGATAAATTAGGTCTTGGAGAAAATGCACAACCACCATTGGTGGGAGACGAGCGTGCCAGTGCGCTAGCAAGTTTAGACGAGATGCTTGATGCGTATCGTAAACAGCTACAAGAGAAGATGCAAGCCGAGGATGAGCTCAAACAGCAAACCTCAACACTGAGCACTTTTTTACAAGATTTAGCTTAACGCTTTTGAAAGACTAACAAGGTTTTATCAGGTTCATCCCCAAAAAGGGTGATGGGCTTAGTCGAAACCAATTTAAATGCTGTCAGTTTTTTAAAAAATGAAAGCGGGTGAAAGTATTGGATAATGCTTCCTTCTTCTTTGCGATATAACGCACCTTTCTTTTCAAAAAGGACGATTTTGGTGAAAAGCTCTTTATTTGAAAACGTTGCGTCCACGCACAAAAATTGTATGCCATTGTCCTGACACATAACCCCTTCTGCTACACCTTCAAAACCATAGAGCGTATTAACATCACAGACAAAATAGCCCCCTTTGGGTAAACAAAAAGCAATGGCATCTAAAAAAGAGCCTAACTCTAGGGGTGAGATATAATTAAGAACATCTGCAATAGCCACCACACACTCAAAACGCTCCGCTTCCCATTCGATCAGCTCCTTGGTTGAAGCATTCACACCTAACGTAAGGGCACGCTCAACCATCTTCTCACTCCTATCAATTCCAAAAGCCTCAAAACCCTTATCTTTGAGGTGTTTTAAAAATTTTCCATTGCCACACCCTACATCTAAAATGGTGTTTACATGTAAAGAGTTTAAGAGTGCCAAAATAGTCTTGATAGAGCTTTTCGTACTGAGCATCAAAGCCAATGAGAGATTCAATTTTTGCGTAGAGATCAAGAGGGGTTATCATGAGACTTCTTTAAAAAAGGGGCGCAGATAACGCCCCTTTTGAGTTTTAATCAACGAGTTCTTTTTTGAAAAGCTCTTCGTCAAAGGTTTTTCCGAGGTATTCACATAAAATACGTACATCACGACGCGCGTTACCTAAACAACTGGTCGCTCCTGGACTTGGTGTCATGTTGAAAATAATACCAGTCCCTGGATTGATGCTCGCTTCTCCTAACATCAATTTTTGCTCTGTTTTGTTAATGACCTGAGGCCTTACGCCACCAAAGCCATTTGCGTATTCAATATCGTCTACTTGCAAGGAAGGTACAATTTTACGAGCATCTTTAACAAAAAGCTCTTTACCATATTTTGGCACTTCAAAGAAGAAGTTTCTAAAAATGTAGTTGCGAATATCGCTGTCTTTCATCAGGTCGTAAAACACTTTAGCCACTTTCGTATCAAATTGCAATGTCTGCCAAAAATCAAGATACGTACCGCCTGTAAAACGCTCTAATTTTGGAAGCACTAACGCTGTGGGCCCAAAACGGGTACAACCATCGGCCAAAATATCAGGGTCGCCATGCAAGGCAGCAAAAGGAAGTTTAGGATGCTGAACCATGTAGACTTTACCATTCAACATTTTTTGCTTGGTCATGTAAAAGCTTCCAGCTACGGGTAAACATGCCAAATCCATACCATACCCCATCTCATGAGCAAGATACAGGGAGTGCGCACCCGCATTAACAACAACAAAGTCTGCGGTAAATGTTTTGTCTTTGGTCATCACGACGTGCATATCACCTAATTTTGTGATATTGGTTACTTGTGAATTTAAGAAAACATCGGCAACTTTGCCTTCAATTTTTTGAGCTTGTTCTACCAAACTCTCTGTCATTTGTCCAAAATCTACGGTACTGTACTGTCCACCCTCGACACCCACACCGACGATATTTTCTGGACGTTCTTTGCCATACTGGTCATAGACGAGTTTTGGCTCAATCTTGGAAAGTTTCTCTTTATCAAACACTTCTAAATAAGGATAAAGCTCTTTAAAATCCTCGTAACGCTTAAGCATATAATCCACTTCAGCATCACCGACACCAATGGCCATTTTTTGATGAGCAAACAAGAATTTCTCTTGATGACCGTATTGCACGCAATATTTGGCAATCATGCCAGCAGTCTCTTTAACTTTGGTTGCTTTCTCTAG
>JAJOKG010000042.1 GCA_021206415.1 Sulfurospirillum sp.
ATCATATAAAGAGTGAAAATGTTATTTCTATTGGAGAAATGCTAAAAAATCCCCTGAAATTTGACTAATAATATAACAAAACTTTTTTACAACTTTGATGTCTTTATATAGACTTTAGTATAGAAAAGATTATGAACCTTCACTTTTTGTAGTTCTTGTGAACCTTTAAATCAAATGATAAAAAATTATTGCATTGTGAATTGCATGGAAGATATTAGTATTGAAATCGAACAAGAAGTGGATTGTATTTATTTTTGGTTACAGCAAGATGGACGGTTGATTCGTAAAATAGATTTTAATCTTGCTTAAAAAATACTTCATATATTTTTTGTGAAGTAAATCCATCTTTGTGATGATAGAGCTTTTTAAGGAGTAGTTTGCGCTGTTCTTTAAATTCATCTTCTTGGCGGATAAACAGCTTCTGCAATATTGCATGCAACCCATCTTGATTCATGGTATGCACTCCTGGTGTAAATGCTTCATACTCATACAAAAAACCCTTGCATATTTCTCTCATACTCCTTCTTTATCATAATCAAAAAAGATAATAGGGCGGTTGAGTAGCAAAAAATCAAAATAGACTGACGAGTAGTCTGTAATAAGTATATCCGTATATTTGAGTAGTGGATAAACATCTCCATGTGTTGTATGAAAAAGGATGTTAGAATAGATATTTTCTTTCTCATATAGTTCTTGGACAAAAGGGTGAAGTTTGACGATAAGCGTGGCACTGTGTTGGTATAAAAAGACATTGAGTGTTTCAAAGCTTAAAGGAATTTTTGTAGCTTTAGATGACTCTCTATGCGTTGGCATATAGAGGATGATTTTATGGTGTGTGCCAAAACGCTCTTTAGCAAAGGAATAAATTGCTTGGTCGCAAAAAAGAAGGTCGTAAACATCGTGTGTCTCTTTCATAAAAAGATCATTACGAGGGTACCCAAAATCTTTGTATTTTTTGGCATTGATGACTTTACTCAGTGTTGTTTCATTAACAAAGTTTGAAGTTGATACTAGATAATCATACGAAACAGTCGTTAGTTTGTTCAGGCGTTTAAGGGGTATGCCATGCCACATCTGGAGACGTTTTTGTTTTGGGCTTAAGAGGTTTATCTCTTGTGTGAGATTTGCTTGATCTTGTATGGTTATTTTTGCTTGCGCTATAAGAAGATACGCATACCAGCTTTCAAGGTGGACAACGGGCATGTTAAGTGCTTTGAGTGTTTTTAATTGTGCTGGATTATCCGTTAGCATTATGGCATTAAGTCTCTCTTTAAAGCAGTGCGCAAAAAGAGCTTTGTTGTTAGAGGTGATGGAGCCTTTGGAGATAAAAGCAAGTTTAGTGCGCTGGTAGTGAAACAGATCTAGTAGCTTGGTACAAAATTTTAAAAAAAATTTGCTTTCGTTTTTTTAGCTTTCTCTTTTTGGAGGGATTTTTCTACCTCTTTTGCCTCTAAAAATGATAAATATTATGGTGTTGTTCTACTTTGAGAAGTTTGTTTTTTGGTAGTTTTTTACTGAAATCTTCAAAAATGACATTGCCGTGGTTTGGTGAGAGAATGAGAATATAATCATATACTTCCGTAATGTGTTCAGGCTTTAAAATCCCATCACCTTCTTGAAAATTATCGATAAATCCTAAAAAAGTAATGGTGTATTCTTCTTGAAATTCTGTGGCAAACATAGTTGTTTTAGGCGAATAAGGAGCTATGTAGATTTTTTTGCCATTAAAGTCCAAAGCCAGCTCCTTGTTGGTGTAAAAACTCATTGAGAGCTATTTTAAGTTCAGTCGTTGAGATATCTTCGGTTCGTGGCAGATAGAGTACTTCGCAGTGGGGTTTTAAAAAATCAAACTGACCCTTCCAATCATCTCCCATCGCAAAAATATCAACGTGATGCGTTTGAATATCCTCAATTTTTTTGTTCCCAACTGTATTCAGGAATGACTAAGTCCACCCCTTTAATGTGCGCAACGATGGAGGCTCTTTGATCATAAGGGATTAATGTTTTCTTTCCTTTGAGGGCATTGAATTCATCAGTAGAAACAGCGACAATAAGTCTATCTCCAAGGTTTGATAGTCGGTTTAAGAGATTGAGATGCCCAATATGAAACATATCAAATGTTCCGTAGGTAATGAGTGTTGTTTTTTTCATCTAAAATCCTTATGGCACATTTGTTCTAAAAGTGGTTTTAGTTCTCTTATATGGTTGATTGTGTGGTGCGCATCATAGGACGAAGCAGGGTTCATTTCTTTAAACATCCCTTGTTTGATACGAATTGTTTGAAACCCAAGTGGTTTAATACCTACGAAATCTTTGTGGGGATTATCGGCAATGTAGAGTATTTCTTGAGTTTTTGCATGTTCTAGTGTTGCTATTTTTTCAAAACAATAGGGCGAGGGTTTGGCGTGTATTTTTCTATAACGGTGGGTGATAAACGCTTTTTTGACAAAAGGCTTTACATGTAAGGCTTCTATTTTACGATTCTGGACGATTTTATTGCCATCGGTGACGATATAGATGGGAATATCTTGGCGTTTCAGTTCGCTTAGGAAGTTCATGTGCCTCAGGCAAAAGTGAGATGGTTGGCATATGGGAGCGATAGACATTCAAACAGCGCATGACATTTTGTTTGGAATAGTGATGAAATGCTTTTAAGACAGCATCAAAAACTTCACCTCTGCCATTTGCATGTAAGGTTTTTTTTAGTGCTTCAAATACCTCTGTTTCGTCGATATGAAAAGTTTGAAAAAGGTATGAACTCACTGCTTTAAAACCGCTGTAAACGTAGTTTATCTCTTCGTATAAAGTATCATCTAAGTCAAATATAACAACCTTAATGGGCAAAGTAGACATCCTGTTCAACACGTACTAAGCGTGTTACATCGGTATTTAAGGTAAATTTGATGGGTTGGTGGTTGCTCTCTTGTAAAAACCATAAAAAGCTTTGAAGTCCCATACGATAAGAAAGTGTGGATGCCCCACCAAAACGGGCATTGCACTCAATGATAAAAATACCCTCATTATTGACAATGGCTTGCGTGATGATGTGTCCATGAAGATGGAGTGCGGTGATGAGCTTTTCCACAGGCTGAACGAGACTTTCATGGGGCGTGTAGTATGTTATTTTTGATTCACCCTGAATCACTTTTTTCTCGCACCCTGCAAACAGAGCCGATACACATTCCTTCTTGCGTGATATAACTATCAATGCTGTATTCTGTGCCTTGAATAAACGGCTGAAAAATGGGCTGGCTAAGCTTTTTGGCATAAAGAGATGCTTCTTCTTGCGTGGCATTTAGCAAAAGGAGTTTGCTCCCTGATCCAAAACGTTCTTTGACAACAACACGTTCGCATGTGAGTGTTTTAAGTGTTTTTGTTGTCTCAATGAGATACCTTGAGGCATTGCTATTTGCAAAAGCGAGTTTGTCGTAGCAAAGCATAATGGAAGGAAGGTTGCTCACAAAACAACGTATCCCTTTTGTTGCTAATTCTTCTTGATGTGTGGCGAAAAAGAGTACATCTTCATCACGGGTAGGAACGATATAACCTATTTTATGTGTTTGACAATACGCAATGACTTCTTTACATGTAAGTTCTTCAAGACGTGGCATATGCCAAAAATTATCAACAAAATAGTGTCCCAAAATAGATTCATTACTATCCGCACCAAAGAGTTTCATAGTAGGGTTAAAGCAGAGCATTGCTTCTTTAAGTGTTTGAAGTAGAGGAACTTTTGCATTGATGCTTGTGACTAAAAGATTCATGGCTTCTCTATCACATCAAGTGTAAGTGGGGTTCCAAACGCTAAATCACACGTAGCTTTTTTCCCTAAAATGTCTTCTAAGTGGCGGGGGTGTAGACCATTATTGGGACGTACACTTTTGATGTTTTCTCTCGTTAAAATTTCTCCTTTACGAATGGGAACACTCACGTAAAGGCTACGATTGAAACGACGATTTTTGAGTTTAAAATCGTCCATCTTGTAGTGGATATCTCCTAAAAGTTTTTCAGTTTCTCGAACAGCGCTACACATCGCTTGAAAGGCTTGAAAATCAAGTGAAAAAGAGGCATCTGCACCCCCAATGCTCTTATCCAAAATAAAATGTTTTTCAATGACGCGTGCCCCAAGTGCGACCGCTGCAATGGGAGCCGTGACGCCTAACGTGTGGTCAGAAAGTCCAGCGATAACACCAAAACGGTTCACTAAATCAGGAATGGTTCTAAGATGAGCGTGTTCTAGTGGTGCAGGATATGAGGAAGTGCATTGCAAGAGAATAATCGCTTCATTTTTTTCCTCTTTACATATAGAGACTGCCTCTTCAATCTCTTCGAAATACGCCGTTCCAATGGAAATCAGCATCGGTTTATGCTCTTTAGCACATTTACGAATCAGCGCATGATCGGTGATTTCAAAGGAAGCAATTTTATAGGCAGGTGGATCAAAAGGACGCAAAAAATCCACAGCACTTTCATCAAACGGAGAGGAAAAACAGATCAGTCCTTCTTCTTTTGCCGTATGAAAAAGGGTTTCATGCCATTCCCATGGAGTATAGGCTTTTTGATACAAATCATAGAGTTTTGCATTGTCCCACAGTGTTCCACCTTGAATGATAAACTCATCCCTATCACAGTTAAGGGTAATCGTATCGGCACGATAGGTTTGCAGTTTAATCGCATCAGCTCCTGCTTTTTTTGCGGCTTTGATAGTTTTTATGGCTGTTTGTAAAGAGCCGTTATGATTTGCAGAGAGTTCAGCAATGATAAATGTACGGTTGGTATTAAAATCAAAATCAGCTATTTTCACGCTTCATCCTTTTTTCAAACATCTTTTGGAAGCTTTGTGACTCAAAACATTCCATGACGGCATACCCTTGTTGTTTTAGGTAAGCGTACATATCGTCTTGATTGCTTGCTACTTTAATGGCAAGAAAGGGCAGTTCCATAAAAAGCACTTCCTGTACCATCACGCTAGGTGTTGTGATGACAAAATGGCTTTGGTGAAGCACTTTTGCAACCTCATTGCTGTTTACATGTAAAGCGAGGTTGGATTTATCTGCCACAAAAGTTTGTAGTTCTTTAAGATGGGCATTCGCCGTAGTGGTAAGAATGCTTACATGTAACGTATTGGGGAGTGTTTTTAAAACATCAAGCGTGATATTCGCACTATCGCTCCCGCCCATGGCAATACACACATCATAGATTTTGTCACGCTGAATCGTTTTTTCTTTATGGAACTCTTCTCGTATCAAAGGCTTTCCACAACGAAGTTCACATCCATTTGGAACAAGACCTTCGTAACGTTTGACATCAGCATAGAGGTTTGGGTTAAGGAGAATATCGCAGTGGTGTTTTTCGTAGGTATCATCAAGGCTGAGGATTTTTACCCCCGTAGCCTCTTTCACCGTTTGCTCGTAAACGGCATCAATCCCATAATGGTCAATCACCAAAAGGCTTACATGTAAAGATCTTATGAGTGCGATAAGCTCACTCGCATCGTTGGATTCTAAGATTTTGACTTCGTAAGGAATGCGATCTATCATATTGCCCTCTAAGTTTTGGCATGCAAAAATCACTTCGCCTTCAAGACTTTTGGCAAATACAAGATCTCGCATAATATGCCCAAGACCGAGGGTGCTTGAGCTATCCGCTCTAAAGAGTATGCTCATGAAGTACCTTGTACATGAGCTCCGCCCTCATCCAATCTTCTAGCGTGTCAATGTCTTGCACCAAATGGCGGGGCAAGATGATGGGAATACTCTCACTTCCAAACATAACATCGTGCGAGGTTTTATGAAGATTGTGCCAGTAAAATTGCCCCGCATCCTGATACGCTTCTTCCAAATCTTGTGAGCGTTTTGAAAAATTTTCCTTCCAAAACATTTCACAGCGCTCATTTTGGGTGATTTTAAAGGTGCGCCAAATGGGAAAGGGCATGGAGGTCGCCGAAAACGAAAAAACAGCGTCACTGTGTGAAAGCTTCTCAAATCCCTCGATGAGGTAAGAAGGCTCTAGCAAAGGAGCCGTCGCATACAAAGTACACGCAAAGTCATAGCGCTCCCCTGCATGTGCAAGTGTTTCAAGAGCATGCGCCACGACCGCTCCTGCGCCTGTAAAGTCATCACTAAGCTTAGAAGGTCTTAAAAAAGGGAACGTCTGCTCCGTAGTGTTTGGCAACACGGGCTATCTCTTCATCATCGGTGCTGACGATAATTTTCTCAAAAAGCCCGCTTTTTTGTGCAGTTTCAATGCTATAAGCGATGATGGGTTTACCGCAAAACGCTTTAATATTTTTGCGAGGAATGCGCTTGCTTCCCCCTCGTGCTGGGATAATCGCCACATTCATCGGTGGCACCCTTTGATGGATTCGCAGACTTCCAAAAGGGTTTGAATGACATACTGCGCCTCTTCTATGCTCATGCCTTGATGACAGGGAATAGAGAGTTCGGCTCGGTAAAAATCCTCGGTATTGGGCAGGTAAAGCTCCCCAAAACGTTCTTTGTAGTAGCTAAACTGATAAATGGGTTTGTAATGCACTTGAACGCCTACCCCTTTTACATGTAACGCTTGATATATCTCCTCTTTAGAGCACCAAAGATTTTTGGCGAGCAAAATGGGATAGAGGTGGTGGCTACTTTTTTTTGCTTTTATCAATGCCAATGGGTGTAAAATAGGGCGTTTGCGCAAAAGCGACATCGTAAGCATGAGCGATGGCATTTCGTTTTGCTATAAAGCTATCTAAGCGTTTGAGTTGGCTCAGCCCCAAAGCGCACGCCACGTCGCTTAAGCGGTAGTTCTCCCCAAGAAGCACCATATCAGAGTTCCATAAGGTTTTTTTTACGATGCCATGGCTTCGGTAGAGTTTAGCTTTTTCGTAAAAATCGGTGTTATTGGTAGCAATGGCACCGCCTTCAAAGGTGGTAATGGGCTTGATGGCATGAAAGCTAAAAATGCTCATATCTGCCTTTTGTCCTACTTTTTGCCCGTTGATTTCACTGCCTAGGGCATGGCTTGCATCTTCAATTAAAAAGAGATGGTGCGCATCGCACAGCGCCCTTAGGGCATCTATCTCCACAGGATTACCCCCAAAGTCCACAGGCACAATGGCTTTCGTGTTGGGGGTTATGAGCGCTTCAACTTTTTCCTCGTTGATGTTGCCATCAAATTTAATGTCGCAAAAAACGGGAG
>JAJOKG010000171.1 GCA_021206415.1 Sulfurospirillum sp.
GTACGACCCGATATGGAAGTTCTAGCGGGACGGATTGAAAAACTGTTGTATCTTTCTGATAGCGTCGTGCAACGCATGGTGCGTGCAAATTTAAGCAATGTCCATATTGACCTCTCTGGTCGCCAACGCATGCTTTCTCAGCGTATGGGGCTTTATGTTAGTCGTTATTTAAATACAGCCAATGCACAAGACTTACTCATTTACGCAGATGCAAAAGCATTGTATGAAAAAACGATTCAAAGCTTTTTGGATGACCCTGCTGTAAAAAATGCGCCACAGGTCTATTCTATTGTAAAAGAAAATTATGACTATTGGGAAGAGTATGCCGTCTTTTTGGAAACACTTTTAGAGCAAGAGAGCAAAATCAATAGACATTTGGCGTATATTTATGAAAAAAATATTCAGCTTTTAAATGCGATGGATGAAGCAGTTTGGCTCTATACCGACCATAGTGAACAAAAAAATGATACCTTTTTGAAGTTCCAATATATTGGGCTTTTGGTGGGGTTGATTATTATTTTGTACGCCTTTGTTATGACTAAGGAAATTATAGAGCATTTAGAGCATTTTGTGCAAAAAGCAAAAGAGCTAGCCCAAAGTGATTTAAGTACCCTAACCAAGCATAATGTTAATCTTTCATCGCACAGTGAAGATGAGCTCAAAGAAGCATCCTCACATATTTCTCAGTTTGTTTATAAAGTGAATCAAGCGATGCAAGAGAGCGAAGAAGCCCTTAAAAAAGCAGAAAGTGCTGTCTCTCAACTCCAACAAATTGCACTGGATGTGGAAGATGCGATTGATGAGATGGGTATTGATGAGAATGAGAAAAAAACGTCGATAAAAATGTCAATGCCACAGAGGATATTGCAATTCAATCGGCTGAAAATCTATTCATGTCAATAAATGCTTCAAAAGCTCAAAAAAAGCTTAAATCAGATGGTTGAACACGCACCGCCAAAAGAAGAAACAAACGACGCATAATCTTTACATGTAAACCCCTTTAAGCAAGAAAAATAGGCTAAAATAGCCCTTTTGATAGTTAAGGGGGTTTTATGGATATTTACCACGCCATTGGAACAGTGGGTATGATGTTGGTGGTGTATGCCTATTTTTTACTGCAATCGCATCGGGTGAACAGTCACTCTTCAACGTTTCAGTACCTCAACCTTTTTGGGGCAATTTTACTGATTATTTCACTCTGGTTTCATTTTAATTTAGGCTCTTTTCTGATAGAGGTTTTTTGGATTATTATTACCGTGTATGGTATTTTAAAAAAACGATACGCCAAGACGGTTTATAAAAAGTGAATAGCTATGGGGAGTAAAATGGCAGTTAAAACGCCACTAAGTCCCATAGCAAGGGCGGCAAATGCAGCAGCATTTTCGCTAATTTCAACTGCGCTAGAAGTTCCTAAGGCATGGGCAACAAGCCCCAGTGAAAAACCTTTAGCCGCGTCACTTTTAATGTTCAGCCATTTAAAAACCACATTGCCAAATAACACACCTAAAAGTCCCGTAATAGCAATAAATCCAATCGATAAGGAGACAATAGCACCAATATCTTGCGCCACAATAATTCCAATAGGTGTGGTAATGGATTTGGTGGTCATTGAAAGCATGGTAGCGTGAGAAGCTCCAAATAGGTATAAAATACCTACTGCACTTAAGATAGCAAACAAGCCACCCACAAAAAGTGTAATGGTGATGGGAACAAAATAGGCTTTAATATAGGCAATGTTTTTGTATAACGGAAGTGCGAGTGCTACCGTTGCTGGTCCTAGAAAAAAGTGCAAAAAATGTAGAGATTGAAAGTAGGTTTGAAAAGGAATTTTTGCATAAATAACAACAGGTAAAATCAGCAATAATGCAATAATCATAGGTTGAAAAAGAGCATTTTTCCCCATTTTTTCATACACAAATACTCCCACTTTATAAGCACTAATGGTTAAAATAAGCCATGTCAAAGGCGTTGATGAGACGTAAGAAAGTAGGGCTTCAGTGTTCATGGCATTGCTCTTTTTTGCTGATTAAAATATCCATAAGTTTAGCGCTAAAACAGAGTGATATAAATGTTCCTACAACCAAAGAGCAAAGAATGGCTAACGCTTCGTTCGCAATGGTGTCAAATTGCGTCATAATCCCTACAGCAGAGGGTAGAATAAACAGCGGCAAATAACGAAGCAACCAAAAAACGGAGTTATCAAGCGCATGAAAGCTCTTTTTTCTTAGGATTAAAAAAAGAAGAAGAAAAACCATCCCAATAATGGCTCCTGGGATTTTTAACGTAAACAATTTTGCCAAACACTCACCGATAAACTGAAACACTAACAGTGTCAAAATACCTTTTAACATGAAAATCCTCACAGCTGAACTAAAGGGGCAATTATACTCCAAACTCCTAAAGGAGAGGAAAAATAGGACTTTTACACCTACAAAGTTGAAGACGCTTCGACTAAAAATACCAGCGATATGCGTTTTAGAGCCAACTGTAAGTTTAAAACAGTGGTAATCATGCCACTGTTTCTTCTTCAATCTTTACACAACTCTACAAATACTTTTTACATGTAACGCCCAAAGTGAGGGAAAGATTAAAATTTATAAACTAAATTATTGACTTAAGTCATAGATTGGATTTTTGCTAAGTGATAGAATCTCCTCGTAACTCAAATCAGGAGGTATCGATATGTCGCTTTCAAGAAGAGACTTTCTAAAAACATCTGCTGCTGCTAGTGCTGCGGCTGCGGTAGGTATTAGTGTACCAGCCGAGCTTAAAGCCACTGGCGAACAAGCTGAGGCTAATTGGAGATGGGATAAAGCCGTCTGCCGTTTCTGTGGTACCGGTTGTGGTATTATGGTTGCGACCAAAGAGGGTAAAATTGTTGCGGTCAAAGGTGATCCAGCCGCTCCTGTTAATCGTGGACTTAATTGTATTAAAGGCTATTTTAACGCCAAAATTATGTACGGTGCAGATCGTTTAAAACAACCCCTTCTTCGTATGAACGATAAAGGTGAGTTTGATAAAAAAGGTCAGTTTAAACCTGTTTCATGGAAACGTGCATTTGATGAGATGGAAAAACACATCAAAGCAGCGCTTAAAGCGGGTGGTCCAGAAGCGATTGGTGTTTTTGGTTCAGGTCAGTATACCATTCAAGAAGGATATGCTGCTGCGAAGATGATGAAAGCGGGTTTCCGCGCCAATGGAATTGACCCAAATGCTCGTCACTGTATGGCGTCAGCGGTGGCTGGATTTATGCAAACATTTGGTATTGATGAACCAGCAGGCTGTTATGATGATATCGAAATTACAGATACTATCATCACATGGGGCGCCAATATGGCAGAGATGCACCCGATTTTATGGTCACGTGTCAGTGATAGAAAACTCACAAACCCTGATCGTGTCAAAGTTGTTAACCTCTCTACGTATACACACCGCTGTTCAGATCTTGCGGATATTGAGATTATTTTCTCTCCAAGTACCGATTTGGCGATTTGGAACTATATTGCACGTGAGATTGTGTACAATCATCCAGAATCTATTGATTGGGACTTTGTGAAGAAAAATACCATTTTTGCAACAGGGTTTGCGAACATCGGTTATGGTATGAGAAGTGAAGCAGAGGCTAAAAAAATTAGGTTATTCTGAAAAAGAACTTGAAGTCATTAAAAAAAGAAGATGCAAAAGTCATCTCTGAAAAAAGAAGCTCCAGGTCTTGCACACTTAGGTGTTAAAGCAGGCGATGTTATGAAAATGGACAAAGCAGGCGCAGCTGGTGCACATTGGGAAATTACCTTTGAAGATTTCAAAAAAGCTTTAGCTCCGTATACGCTTGATTATGTGGCTAAAATTTCTAAAGGTAATCCAGACGAAAAATTAGAAGATTTCAAAGTAAAACTTCAAGAACTTGCCAATCTTTATATTGAGAAAAATAGAAAAGTCGTTAGTTTCTGGACAATGGGCTTTAACCAACACCAAAGAGGTACGTGGGTCAATGAGCAATCTTACATGGTTCACTTCCTTTTAGGAAAACAAGCTAAACCAGGGGAAGGCGCATTCTCACTCACAGGACAACCCAGTGCATGTGGTACCGCTCGTGAAGTAGGAACCTTTACTCACCGTTTACCTGCGGATATGGATGTCCATATTCCAAAACACAGAGAAGTAACAGAAAAAATTTGGAAATTGCCAAAAGGGACAATTAACCCTGTAGGTTATCAACACATTATGAATATCCACCGACACATTGAAAGTGGAAAAATCAAATTTGCATGGGTGAATGTTTGTAATCCATACCAAGACAGTGCCAACGCAAACCACTGGATTAAAGCAGCTCGTGAACTCGATAACTTTATTGTCTGTTCAGATGCGTATCCTGGAATTTCAGCTAAGGTTTCTGACCTTATTCTCCCTTCAGCGATGATTTATGAGAAGTGGGGTTCTTACGGCAATGCTGAGCGAAGAACGCAACACTGGAGACAACAGGTTGTTCCTGTGGGTGATGCGATGAGTGACACATGGCAGTGGATTGAGCTTTCAAAACGCTTTACAATTAAAGATGTATGGGGTGAGCAACCGATTAAAGGTGGCAAAATACCAAACGTCATTGAAGCGGCAAAAGCAATGGGCTATAAAGAAACAGATACGATGTATGATGTTCTTTTTGCCAATGACTTTTTCAAATCATTTAAAGCAGAGGATGCGATTGGTAAAGGGTTTGATAACAGTGAAGTCTTCGGCGATGACCGTCGTGTGATGGGTAGTGATGGTAAAGAGTGGAAAGGATATGGCTTCTTTATTCAAAAAGCGATTTGGGAAGAGTACCGTCAGTTTGGATTAGGTCATGGACACGATCTTGCAGACTTCGATACTTACCATAAAGTAAGAGGCTTGAAATGGCCTGTTGTAGATGGTAAAGAGACTCAATGGCGTTTTAATGCAAAATACGATCCGTATGCTGCAAAAGCAGGCAATGGCGATTTTGCTTTCTATGGTGATTTTGCAAAGCCCTTAAAAAAGGTAACTTGGTAAAACCAACCACAGAAGAGACTTATTCCCTTAAAAATAAAGCAAAAATCTTCTTTAGACCGTATATGGATCCATGTGAAATGCCTGATAAAGATTATGATACATGGTTATGTACAGGTCGTGTGTTAGAGCACTGGCATAGTGGAACGATGACGATGAGAGTACCTGAGCTTTACCGTGCGGTCCCTGAGGCACTTTGTTATATGCACCCAGAAGATGCCAAAGCAAAAGGGTTTAAACAAGGCGATATGATTTGGATTGAGAGTCGTCGTGGCAACGTGAAAGCCCGTGTTGAAACCAGAGGTCGTAACAGAACACCACGTGGATTGGTATTTGTTCCATGGTTTGATGAGAAAGTTATGATCAATAAAGTTTGTCTTGATGCGACATGTCCAATCTCAAAACAAACCGATTATAAAAAATGTGCGGTTAAATTGTACAAAGCATAATTGCAATAATGTATGACCAAAAAGAGGTAAGTGTGTTTCTAAAAATAGCCAATGAACTCCTTAACTCAAAAATAGGTCACAAATAGGATAGAAAGGATAGCTTGTGAGTAATCATGCAACACAACAAATCACAGCCAGGCGCAAGTTTCTGACACTCATGGCACAAAGCGTTGGATTTTCTGCACTTGGCGGTATGGTCTGGAGTGGTTATATCGCTGAAGCAAAAGCAGCACCACTCATTCTTCGCCCACCTGGAGCCGTTGCAGAGGTGGATTTTTTACGTTTGTGCATTAAGTGTGGGCAATGTGTCGAAGCGTGTCCTTATGATACGCTAAACCTTGCAAAACCTGGCGATAACAAACCTTTAGGTACGCCGTTTTTCAACCCAAGAGAAGTTCCGTGCTATATGTGTACGGATATCCCTTGTGTTCCTGTGTGTCCAACAGGTGCGTTAGATGAACACGCCGTCTCACGTGTTGTGGAAGGTAAGAAAGAGTTAGATATTACCAAAGCACGAATGGGACTTGCGGTCGTTGATGTTGAGTCATGTATTGCTTTTTGGGGTATTCAATGCGATGCGTGTTATAGAGCCTGTCCGATTATGGATAGTGCGATTAGCTTAGAGTATCGCCGTAATGAGCGTACAGGGAAACACGCTTATTTGGTTCCTATTGTCAATAGTACCATGTGTACAGGGTGTGGGCTATGTGAACGCGCCTGTGTGACTGAAAAAGCTGCCATTCATGTGTTGCCTTTAGAAGTGGCTAAAGGGGCTATTGGAGGGCATTATATTAAGGGTTGGGATGCTTCGGATGAAAAACGCTTAGAGACGCAAAGCAGTGATGTTACAACACGTACAAAGCGTAGCGAAAAAAGCGCTCAAGATTATCTCAATGCGGATGAGGAGTTGTTCAAATGAAAACATGGATTCTAACGCATCGGTTTACTCTGGCAAGACGTGTGGTGCAACTGAGCATTTTAGGGCTTTATATGGCTGCAAATGCGTATGGTTTTATGCTTCTAAGTGGAAATCTAAGCTCTTCATTGGTGATGGGGACGATTCCTCTAGCGGATCCGTTTGCGGTACTTCAAATGTTCGCAGCAGGGGTGCTTGTGGGGATGGATGTGCTTTTAGGCGCGCTGATTATCTTACTTTTTTATATGGTTGTGGGCGGTCGTGCGTTTTGCTCATGGGTTTGTCCTATGAATCTCGTGACCGATGCGGCAAATTGGACACGAAAGTTTTTTTCTCTTAGATCGTGCGGTTGAGCGCAAAATCTGGTTAAGTCGTAATGTACGCTACTGGGTTTTAGGTCTTAGTATTATTCTTTCGTTGACAATGGGTGTTGCAGCATTTGAAATGCTTAGCCCTATTGGTATGTTGCATCGAGGGTTGATTTTTGGTATGGGCATGGGTGGCGCAGCCTTATTGTGTATCTTTTTGTTTGATTTATTTGCGGTTAAACATGGCTGGTGCGGACATATTTGTCCTTTGGGAGGATTTTACTCTCTGGTTGGGCGCTTGAGTTTGGTACGTGTTAAACACGATCATACAGTATGTACTTCATGTATGAAATGCAAAGAAGTATGTCCTGAGAAGCATGTATTGGGCATTGTTTCAAAAAGCAGTGGAACGATTGTTTCAGGAGAGTGTACCAACTGTGGCAGATGTGTTGAGGTGTGTGAGAGTCATGCGCTCTTTTTT
>JAJOKG010000105.1 GCA_021206415.1 Sulfurospirillum sp.
CACTTATTTAGATTTCAAAGATTGAATTTGACATTGTTAAAATGGTAATGAACTTGAAGCAAACTCCCTACTTTGGGTGCTTCTTTCTAACCCCGTTCTCTCAAACGAGGACGAAATTATATATCCACTCTCCTTAAAATAAGATTAAAATGTGGAGGAATCACAAAATATGTGTATAGCCACTCTCTGGCTCTATCGCAATAACGATTTCATCGCCATTATTCGCGCTACTCTGTGGATTTGTACATGCAACCTTACATAACTTAATCGTGATCCTTGAACTCGCTAAACGATTTGTACTACTCGTCAATGAGGTAATTGCACCTCTATACGGTCTTCCTAATGAATCAAAGATAACTCTCGTCGCGGTTGAGCCCGTATTGCCCCCTGCTATTGAAAGATCTACAATTCCATATGTTTTTTTTTAAATCTAGTTTTGGGTTAATATAGCGATCTTTATCATTATCAAAAGAAGTGTATGTTGTTCCAATTAAATATTGCGTAGGATTTAAGGGGTCACGAGCGACTTCGCTATAAGGCGAATTAAAATTAGCACTTGGATTACCATCGTAAGTCGATTTAGTGCTATCAGAGATAATAGAATACGACACTGTACCATTAGCTGTTGTTGAGAAGAAAATATGCCAACGGCCTTTATACCATTCTCGTGATTCCAATAAACGAGAAGCAGCGCTTCCTTCTTTAGACATTTCTGGATTTGGTACAAACTTATCATCAACCATCGCCAAATGTTGTGTGTATCTTATATGACTCACCAATTGATCAGCGGCTTCACGTAAAGGATTACGAGAAAAACTTGAAACAGCTACATACGCCATAATCCCAACAACAACAATTACAAAAACAAGTTCTAACATCGTAAATGCTTTTTTTCATTGTCTGTTCTCCTTTTAGCTTACTCTATAAAGATAAAATGTCTTAACTGTTTTACCATAATAGGATATATCAATTTGCTCATATCCTTCTTCGATCTCTTGTTTTGTTGAAAGTTTATAACTTCCACCATTTTGTATATTATAGAAGGCTAAACGCAAAGCAAGTTTTTCATCATAAAGAATGACCTTGTCGATTCCTTTTGATTTAAGAATCTCAGATAACTCTTTAGCGACATGGTATTTTACAGCAAAGTGCTTTGATGGCTCTTTCATTAACAAATAAAGTGGTTTATGAAAAAAACTCGCCATTGTATTTATAAAAAGTGTACAAAGAACAAATACAAAAACAACTGTATGCAATTTACGGAATTCTGGAAGCCTTACACGATAACTATTGAAAAAAACTTTCACCATTAAAGGGATAGCTAAAACCACAAAAGGAGCAAAATCTTCTGGTGTCAGTCTTTGCCTCAAAGAGAGGAGCAAAGAAACGACAAGCGAAAAGAATGAGATATACCATAAAAGATTTTTTTCCTCTTTAACTAAAATACGATACATAGAGTAAATAAAATATAAAAAAACAAAAGGTGAAAAAATAGCAGCATAAACACCTAAGGTATCAACAAAATAGCCTTTTGGTTTGCCCCCTGTATCAAACCCATACAGATACATTGAAGCACCAAACAACACTAGTGTCAAAATAAGTAGGTCTGTTTTTTGCTTAAATAGCGCATAAACAAAAAGTGCTATATAAAAAATAGCAAAGGAGTTATCTACAAAAAGGGCTAATACTAAGATTATATGAGAAAGGACTTTATACTCTTTGAGGTATAAGTATGTAAACAATAAACTAAGAAAAACAACAAGGATACTGTTGTTTACCAGTAAAGCAATACTATTTACTCCTGGCAAAAAAGCATAAATACCAACAGCAAAAACAAGATCAACTCTTTTTTTCAAAAAAAGTTTACTAATTTTATACACCAAAACAATAGAAGAAAGGTGCAATAAAATAAAAGGTAAACGCAGTGCAAAATCATTTTGTCCTAATAGCTTAGTTGAAGCAACAACAAGATAATGGATAAACATAGTACCATGGAAAAAGACTTCTGCCTCATCATAACTGATCGAAAGAATGGTAGTTTCATAAACCAGCAGAGCACTGCTTAAAACCAATATGAAAAATAAAAAAAGTCTTTCTCTCATAGTTTTAGGAAGTTATTTAAAATGGCATGACCGTGTTCACTTAAAATGGACTCGGGGTGAAACTGAACACCATAAATGGGTTTGTCTTTTATTTGAAGTGCCATAATTTCATGATCGTCAGTGCTATAAGCTGTTGGGACAATCACTGAAGGAAGTCCTTCTTGTTCAACGGTTAGAGAATGATAACGTGTCGTAATAAATGTTTCAGGTAATCCTTCAAATAGACAACTATTATGAAGTTGCTTTGTCGTAGATGTTTTACCATGCATCATACGTTTTGCACGTACTACTTCACCCCCAAAGGCTTGCGCAATAGCTTGATGTCCTAAACAAATACCTAAAATGGGGATTTTCCCACCAAAATATCGAATAACATCCAAGCTCACACCTGCTTCATTAGGTGTTGCTGGACCTGGAGAAATAATAATTTTTGAGGGGTTTAGTGCTTCAATTTCTTCAAGGCTCAATTCATCGTTACGAATTACTTTTAAATCTGCTCCTAATTCTAAGCAGTATTGAACAATGTTGTACGTAAAACTGTCATAATTGTCTATCATTAATACCATGTAATTTTTCCATATAAAAATAAGCTAACTTTAATAATCATAACACGCTTTTGCTTAAGAATTCACTACCAAATTTTTACAGACCCCATTAAAAAGCAATTAAAGAAAATAGCGATATACTTTTTAAAGTACGTTTTTAAGGTATTATTTAACATGCAAAAATGGCTTAAGTTTATGATTTATTTTCATCTGCTCGTTTGTCCCTCTTTGTGCTTCTGCATTTCTGATCGAAAACAATTCAATCTCATCCCTATTTACGTATGAAAACATCATTTCTCTTATCCTCTTTCTTTTTGTTTTGGCTTCGGGTATTGCCTTTTATAGACTAAGGAAAGTGCTGAGAAAACGAAAGTTAAGGTGAAAAAAAAGCTAAACGTTCTAATGAACGCTTACAAAAAACGATGAATGATCTTAAAATAGCCATTAAAAAAACAGCCGATGCTCATCAAATTAAAAGTCAATTTTTAGCCAATATGAGTCATGAACTCAAAACCCCCATGAACACTATCATTGCAATGAGTGAACTCTTATTGCATAAAGAATTACCCGAAAAAGAGCACCGTTGTTTAGTTAAGGTTGTAGAATCGTCTCACCATCTTATGGATATTATTAACGATATTTTAGATTTTTCAAAAATTGAGGCCAACAGCATTGAGCTTGAATCCGTATCTTTTCAGCTTGAAAAACTTATGCTTTCTATTAGCGAGCTTTTTCGTATTCGTGCACAGCAAAAAGGCTTAGAACTTCTAATTGATTTAAGCAATACAACAGCACATCACTACAAAGGTGACCCAAAAAGGTTAAAACAAGTTCTGTTTAATCTTCTCTCCAATGCTGTAAAATTTACGCAAAAAGGAGAAATTCTTCTTAAAGCACATGTTACAGAAGAGCATGATGGCATACAAACCGTTCGTTTTGAAATCAAAGATACAGGTATTGGCATTGAGTCTTCTCAAGTGGAAGACCTTTTTAATGCATTTTCACAAGCGGACATGTCAACCACACGCAATTATGAAGGTATTGGATTGGGGCTTAGCATTGCACAGGGACTTGTTTTAATGATGGGAGGAGAAATTCAATACGAAAGTCATTATGGCAAAGGAAGTACCTTTTGGTTTGAGCTTCCACTGTGTGTTGATACCTCTATAAAACCACCCAAACCAACACCAAAGCTTTCAAATTTACGTATTGTAGTTGTGGATACCAAAAAAACGTCCCTTGCAATTCTTGCACATGTGCTTCATGATATTGGTATTGGGTGTGTTACATGTAACAATGCTACTGAAGCGTTAAAACTCTTAGACAGTGGCTTTCAAGCAGATGCCGTTATCATTAGCTGTTCAGGCGAAACACCAGAAAACATAACACTTTTTCACACCATCAAACATCGTTTTTGGAATAAAATTCCTTCTATTTTAGTTATGAATGGATATGACAAAGAGGTTCTTTTGCAAAAATTAGGAGCCAGCAAGCCTTACAAAATTCTTTTTAAACCTATTACGCATTCTATCTTATTTGAAACCATTATAGAACTAAGTGAACGGACATTAACGCAAACACCCCATTCTAAAATATCTTCAAATGCCATTGCCAAATTAAATGCGCTGAGTAACATCAGTGATGAACAAAGCAAAGAGAGCATTGCGTATGAAATTTTTACCAACGAGGGCATTCATGCCCATTACGCCATAGAATCATTAGGTGGCAATCGTTCGTTTTATCGAGAACTGTTAAAAATTTTTGCAACAGAACAGCGTTATTTTTACACCGAATATCAAGCACTAGCACTGAGCAATGATAGTATTGCAACCAAACGTATGTGTCATACCCTTAAAGGTATTAGTGCAACATTAGGCATGGAAGAGCTTTGTACATTAGCACAATACGCTGAGTGTTTAGAACATCCACTGCCTCAAGATTCAACCCTTCTTCAAGAGATAGCAAAGAAAATAGAAACCTACACCCAAATGATTCATGCGCTCTATCCTTCTTTACATGTAAAGAGCTAAAGGTCTATGAATGCACATATTTTTTTAGAAGAATCAGAAGAAAAAACATAGCAGACGCAAAGAGTGAAAGTAAAATAACAAAGCTATTCCATCCCAAATACTCAAAAAAGACACCAGGAGCAAACGTTCCAATTGTACCGCCTAAATAGTAAAAGGAAAGATACAATCCACTAGAGATAGCACGCATTTCATGGGCAAGCTTACTCACCAAGCCTGAGGCAATTGAATGAATGATAAAAAATCCTGCACAAACAACAAACATCCCTGTAAACATAACCATATAATGATTAATGTGAAAGAGTTGTAATCCAACAAGATAAATGCACAATCCAATAAAAATAGCTTTAATTTCATCACCCAAAAAACGAATAATCGACAAAATGCGAATAGAGATGATAAAACCAACAATATATCCCGCATACATCATGCCAACTTTTCCATAACTCACATCCGAACTCAGCATACGTAATTGAAAAGGTAAGAAGTTTAACAATGCTTGAAAAACAAAAAAGATAAAAAACATTAAAATAAAAAGCGTTAAAAAGATTTTATTCTGACATACCCCCTATAATTTGCTTCAATTTTGGCTTCACAAAATCGACTTTGATCTCTTCACTTAAAAAACTCAATGCTCCATACATCACAATGAGTGCTATTCCCATAAAACAAAAAAAGGTCGCCAACCAAAAATATCACTGATGGTACCAGAGAGTAAGCGCCCTAAAAAAACCACCCAAGATGGTCGCTCCAATATAATACCCCATCGATTGTTGCACCCGCTCTTTAGGTGCCATAAATCCAATGTAGCTCATTAAAGAGGTTAAAATAGCAGGAATCAAAAGCCCTTGCAAGGCTCGAATGCTCATTAACAAAACATATTCATTGCTCCATGCAAATAAAAGCTCTAACAGACCCAAAAGCAAAACAGCATTTCTCAAAAAGCGCTTTGTCGAAAATGTTTCCAAAATATAGCCATAAAAAACAGGTGCAAAACCCAATGGCAACATAATCACCGTTGTAAACATAACCGCTTCAAAACGGCTTAGAAAAAACTCTTTTTCAAAAAGGGGTTGAATAGGTTGAGCAGCATATAAGGAGCACAGCGTCAACATCGTGCAGACATACACAATGAGACGCTGTTGTTTTATAAAAAAAGCGTGAAGGTTATTTGTACTTATCAATCTGGAAATCCCAGAAAAACTCAATCCACTCTGTTGCTTCACGAGCGGAAAAATCAGGGCGTAAGAGTGCCTTTTCCTTATAAAAAACAGAGGCAACCTTTAAGTCAACTTCTGGATATTGAGCCCCCAGTACCCGTTTAATTTCTATCATTGTCTCACCACTATCAATAATATCATCCACAATCACCACCCGTTTCGCTTTGCTAAGATCGGGGATATTAAAAATATTAATCGTATCAAGCTTATGGGTCTCTTCATAGTGAATTGAATTAATAGAGTAAAGTGCTCTCATTTCCAACGCTTCTGATAAAAAATGCCCTAGAGTCATACCTCCACGAGCGACCGCTAAAATAACATCAGGCGCATAAGGTTTAATTTCCTTTGCCAAATGATTCACATCGACTTTAAACTCTTCATAACTGTAATAACGCAAACAAATTCCTTTATAAAAATTTTTTATTGAACAATAAATACAATCAAACTAATCGCTGTTAAAAATACTATACCAATATTAATATCGTGATATTCTCTTTTAATGAGTTTAACCACCAAATAAGAGATAAGCCCAAACGCTAAACCGTTTGTGATAGAGAAGGTAAGAGGCATCATGACCACGATTAAAAAATGTCGAAACCGCAAATAGCAGTATCTTTGAAATTAACATGAGAGAGCTCACTAAACATCAAAACACCAACCATAACTAAAACTGGATAAATAGCATTTTCAGGAATCGCTTTAAACAGAGGCATCATAAAAAGAGTTAAAATAAAGAAAAGTCCTGTTGCCACAGCAGTTAAACCTGTACGACCACCCTCTTCCACACCACTAGCACTCTCAACAAATGCCGTTGTCGTAGAAAGTCCAAAAAGTGAACCAGTAACCGTTGCTACAGCATCCACTTCCAATGTTTTTTGAAGCTCTTTACCATCATCTTTAAAAATACCCGCACGATACCCAACGCCTGCTAGTGTGCCAATAGAATCAAACAAATCGGTAATTAAAAACGTAATCACCACAGGTAAAAGGGCTAGGGAAAAAGCAGAGACGATATCAAGTTGCATAAAAATAGGAGTAATAGAAGAAGGCATAGAAAAAACTTCAGTGGGATACGACCCAATACCAAAAACCCATCCAACAAATCGACGTTACAAGAACTGCTAAAATAAACGCCCCTTTGAGTTTCCATGAATACAAGGCAAACACTAAAATCAATCCTAAAACACCCAAAAGAACCTTAGGGTCTTTAAAATTGCCCACTCCAACCAAAACA
>JAJOKG010000010.1 GCA_021206415.1 Sulfurospirillum sp.
CAAACATCCCTTTGTGTTTTACTGTTGGATATTGACCATTTTAAAAAAGGTCAATGATACCTTTGGACATCCCATAGGGGATCAGGTATTGATTCAAATGGCAACACTCATAAAGATATCACTCAGAGAAGGAGATTTTCTTGGGCGTTGGGGTGGTGAAGAATTTTTAATGATTTGTCCAAACACTTCACTAGAAGAGGGGTTTAAGATTGGTGAGCGTCTTCAAGAGTGCGTGAAAAAAACAGAGTTTTCTACAGAACAGCACCACACCGTAAGCATTGGTGTTGCGATGTTACATGAAGAAGAGAGTGCGTATGATGTGATTGTTCGAGCTGATAATGCTCTGTATCATGCTAAAAAAAGTGGTAGAAATAACGTTTGTGTCTCTTCGTAAACACTAAAAAGGAGCGTTTTCACTCCTTTTTATTAGAGTTCTTACAGAATTCTAAACACGCCTTTAAAGCAAAGCTCAAAACGTAGTTTCTGTGAAAAGACTACGCTAACACTGGGTTTTCTTTGGCCAAAGGCCCACGCACCCTTGGTGCTTTTTCTTCTTGCAAAATGATTTTTACAAGAAGTTTATTTAAATAACAGACTTCCCAATCGAACCATATTTGATCCACATGCAATAGCCAGTTCAAAATCCCCACTCATACCCATAGAGCAGTATTTTGCACCTTTGTTTTGCAAAGATTCAAAGAGTTTGTGGGTGGCTTCAAAGCTTTTTTGAATAGCCTTTGTATCCTCACTGTGCGCACCAATACTCATGACACCTTTAAGCTGAATGTGTTTACATGTAAGCGTGATTTGCTCATAAATCTCCAACGCTTCCTCAGGAAGCACACCCGCTTTTTGCTCTTCATATGCACTGTTGATTTGTAAAAGCGCATTCATATGTTTATTCTTTACATGTAAACGTTTATCAAGTTCTTGAGCCAGTTCTAGTGAGCTTAGAGAGTGCATTAAAAAGGGATCTAAATCAATGAGTTGGTTAATTTTATTGGTTTGTAAGCGCCCAATAAAATGCCACTCTAAAGGAAGATGCGAGAGGGCATGTACTTTATCGCTCATATCTTGAATTTTATTTTCACCAAAACTGCGTTGCCCAATGTTATACATCGCTTCAATCATCTGTGGCGTTGCGCTTTTACTGGCGGCAACAAGTTTTACAATATGGTGACCACTTACACCCAAACGTGCTTTTTCAATACGTGCAAGAATCGCATCCATTGTCGTTACAAACTGTTTAGTTTCCATTGGCTAACCTGTATATATCATTAATAATCGTAAACGCCATAAGACTTAAAAGCAAACCCCAACCTGCCATAGTGAGTGAGGTAAGAATTTTTTCATTGGGCGCTTTTTTTTGTCACCATTTCATAGGCATTAAACATAATGTGCCCTCCATCAAGCGCTGGAATGGGTAAAAGATTGAAAACACCTAAATTAACAGAAATAAGTGCAGTAAGTGCAAAAAGTGCGATGATACCCGCATCACTTGCATCAGAAGTTACTTTGACGATGCTGATAATTCCACCCATTTCTTTAGGAGAGACAACTCCTTCAATCAACTTTTGAAGTCCTGTGAGAATGAGTGTGGTTGCCCTGGCTGTTTGTTCCCATGCAAATTGTGGAAGCTCACTTATAGCATAGTGTATCTCTAACGTTTTTCCACTAGGGGCAATGCCTAGCATTCTTTTTTCCAATACTTCACCAAACATATTTTTGTATTGGCTAATTTTTGGGGTGAGTACAAATGTAAGAACCTTGCCCTCACGCTCAATTTTAAGCTGTAACGTATCTGTACTTTTTTGAATCAAGGAACTTACTTCATCCCATGTTTGAATCAAAACACCATCAATCATGACGATACGATCATTGCTTTGAATGCCAGCTTCTAAGGCAACAGAATTTTCACTCATTTGACCAATAATAGGGGAGAGTTTGGTCACACCCATACTTCCAATTGCCATATAAAGTAAGAAGGCTAATAAAAAAGTTTGCAAAAGGCCCTGCAAAAAGGATAATAATCCGTTTCCATGGAGCTTTGGTGTTATAACTATCTGTATCAAAACTCACTTTAGTAGGATCTTTGTCGTCTTGACCTTTCATTTGAACATAGCCACCAAGAGGAATCATAGAAAAACAATATTCTGTTTTTCCAATTATTTTAGAGAAGACTTTCTTTCCAAACCCAATGCTAAAAACTTCTACATGTACCCCAAAAAAAACGTGCGGCTAAAAAAATGTCCTAATTCATGAAAAAAAAATCAAAAAAGAGAGGACGAGAAGAGATGTAAGCGTACCCATTATTTGACCTCTTTTTTGGTATATCCAATAATATATTCATAGCCTGAATAGAGTGTTAGTGCCACTGCAATCCATAAAAGAAGTTCTGCAAAAGGCCAATTCATCAGTAAAAAACCAATGGCTATCATTTGAAGAACGGTTTTGATTTTACCAGACATGGATGCTGCAATATCCCTGCCTTCACTCACGGCTGCGACTCTAAGACCCGTAATGAAAAACTCACGGGTAAGGATGAGAAAAATTGCCCACGGACTGGCTCTATCAATCATCATCAAACCAATAAATGCAGCTAAAGTAAGCATTTTATCAGCCAAAGGATCTAAAATAGCGCCTAATTGTGTTTTTTGATTCCAATTACGAGCAATATACCCATCAAAAAAATCAGTTGCACTGGCAAGCACAAAAATAAGCGCTGCAAAATAGTCCAACCAACTTACATGTAATCCTTCAAAAAAAGCCAAATCACGATTGACAAGAAAGATAAACATTAAAGGAGCCATCCCAATACGAAGGGAGGCTAAAAGGTTTGGAAGGTTCATCATTTAAATGTGGTTCCACCATCAATCAGCATGGTATGTCCCGTAATCCAAGAAGCTTTTTCAGAACAAAGAAACAAACATGCACCTGCTAAGTCTTGTGGTTGTCCCATACGCCCTAGGGGGGAAAGTTTAGCGGTGACATCACGGACTTCCTCATAATTAGTAAAGGCACGTAGGGCATCGGTTTCAATAGGACCACCACTGACAGCATTGACACGAATGCCCTTGCACCCAAGCTCTGCGGCTGCGTAGCGAACCATTGTCTCCACGGCTGCTTTTGCGGTACCATGCCCCGCATAATTTTCAATGTAAACCAAATTACCTGTGGATGAAAGGGAAATAATACTTCCTCCTCCTACTTTTTCCATACGTTTGGCGGCTTCTTGAGCACCCACAACAAATGCATTAACAGTAGCAGTAAAAATATTGTTAATACCTCGTGGTTTTAACTTCATAAATTTAGTGTAACCGCCAACAACAGGACGACCAGAAATAATCGCATTAGAGATGAAAAAATCTACACGATCAAACTCTTTATCGATCTCTAAAAAGAGGTCTTTATAGGTTTCAGGTTCTAAAATATTTAAAGAATAAGCTCTGGCTTTAATGCCATAGGTTGTTTCCAAATCTTTAACTTGTTCTTTTGCTAGTTCTTCATTCGAGTTGTATGTAAAAGCAATATTTACTCCCTCTTTTGCAAATTCATAAACAATCGCTTTGCCAATACCTCTGGTACCGCCGCTAATTACAAGTGTTTTTCCCTTCATTAAAATCCTTTAATGGTATATTTTTTTAGTGTATTTTCAAGGCGTTTTCATATTTTCACCGCTTGGTGCACACAGTGGCAAACGGTATTCTAGTGTGTCTAATAATCCTGCAATGTACATTGCTGCTTTAATAGGAATAGGATTACTCTCACAAAAGAGAATTTTATTGATTTCATAGAGTGAATCGTTAATGGCTTTTGCTCCATGATAATCACCTTTGAGTGCCAAATGTGTTAGTTCAGCAATTTGGTCAGGTAATATATTTGACGTAACAGAGATAACCCCTGAGCCACCATTAGAAAGAATAGGGTAATTAATCGCATCATCACCGCTAAAAACAGAGAGAGCAGGTTTATGTGCAAGTAAATCAACACAACGATCAATCGAACCAGTAGCTTCTTTTACGCCAAAAATATTTGGACACGCATCAAAAAGTCTAAAGATAGTCTCGGGAAGTAAATCACAGCCTGTACGTCCTGGAACATTGTATAAAAGGACTGGAATCTCAACCGAATCAGCAATCGCTTTATAATGCAAAAAGAGACCTTCTTGCGTTGGTTTATTATAGTATGGTGTAACAGAAAGAATACCATGAGCTCCATGAGCTTGTGCAAACTTTGCCAATCCAATAGCTTCATGTGTTGCATTGCTTCCCGCACCTGCTAGTACCTTCACATTACTTTTAGAACAAACATCAACAGCTATTTCTATACAACGTCGATGTTCTTCATGATCAAGCGTTGCACTTTCGCCTGTGGTACCAACAGGTACAACCACATCAATATTGTTTTTAATTTGTCTCTCTATGAGTTTGGCATATTGTATTTCATCTAATTTACTATTTTTAAAGGGTGTAACCAGAGCAGTCATTGCTCCTTGTAAAGTGTGTTGCATCTTAATAATCCTTTCGTAAGATCACTGTTGTGGATGATTGTGGTACTAAATAACGAGTTACCGCATTAATAATATCTTCTTTTTTAAGCTGATTGATCTGTTCTTCATATGTAAGCAATGGTGTAATATCTCCTTTTGCATAGTAAGAGCCAAAAAGACTTGCCAGCTCACTAGAACTTTCTAAATTATGAATAAAATCTGCTTTCGTGTTAATCTTTATCTTCTCAATTTCTTTATCGTTTACATTGCCTTTTTTAATCTCTTCAATAATATTTAAAATCTCTGTTTCAACGTTTTCTGCTTTAACTCCAGGATTACATACGGCTAAAAAAAGAAAAACAGAAGGATCTTTGGTTTGCATAGCATAGCCATAGATTTGGTTCACCAACTGTTTTTCATCAACCAAAACACGTTGTAATTTACTGCTTTTGCCACTACTTAAAAGTTCACTTAGTGCTGAAAGGGCGACTTGATCTTCATGCTTAAAGTTGGGGATTTTATAGGCAATAGCTACCATTTCCACTTCACTCTCTTTTTTAAGGAGTATGCGTTTTGCACCATCTTGTTGGGGTTCTATTTGATGATGAGGCGCAGGAAGTGGTGTGCTATTTTTAATTTCTGCAAAATATTTTTCAACATTACTAAAGACAGCTTCTGGTGTAATATCCCCAGCAACAACGACAATGGCATTAGAGGGCTGATAAAATTTTGAGTGAAAGCTACGAATATCTTCAATGCTCCAATTTTTAATATCGTCTTTAAAACCAATAGGCGTCCAATGATAAGGATGATACGTAAATGCATTATTAAAAAGTCTAAAGTATAAATAACCAATAGGTGAATTATCGGTTCGCCATAAACGCTCTTCTAAAACCACATTACGTTCAGGTTGGAACTCTTCATCTGCGAGTCTTAAATTTTGCATGAGTTCTGCAAAAAGCTCCAAAGATTTAGAAAGATTTTTTGAAGAACTTTTTATAAAATAATGCGTGTAATCAAATCCTGTTGAAGCATTATTAACGCCACCAAATCCTTTTACAATTTCATCAAACTCACCTGCTTTTAAGCTCTTAGTTGACTTGAAATTAAGGTGTTCAAGCATATGTGCAATACCGCTTTTACCCATAATTTCATTGCCACTGCCTACTTTGTAAAAAATATCTGTTGTAATAACATCACTTTTGTTATTCATGGGAATAACGACAATTTGTAAACCATTCTCTAAGGTTTTTGTGACGTGCTGGGGAAGAGAGTTAGCCATTAATGCTCCTAAAAATGTTAAAAAAAATAGTAAAATTTTCATTGTGTGTCATCTCCTATCGCTTCCTATAACTTCACTAATATGATTAAAACCATCACGTTTCATGCGCTCTAAAATTCCTAAATTGATTTCACGATTTAGAGATGGACCTTTAAAAATAAAAGCTGAATAAATTTGAATTAAGCTGGCCCCCGCTTTAAGCCTTCGATAGGCTTCATCCGCTGAGTCAATACCTCCTACTGAAATGAGGGTTGTTTTTCCAAAAAATTCTTTGGCCAATGCTTCAAACATAACAAAACTTTTTTCGCATAAAACTTTGCCACTAATACCACCAAAATCTTTTGCATTAGGAAGCAGCGAATAATCAATAGTTGTATTTGTAGCCACAATCCCTTGTGCACCATTTTCAAGGGCACAAGAACAAAGTTCTATCGCCTCTTTTATTTCTAAATCAGGTGCAATTTTCAGTAAAACAGGTTTACATGTAAGCTCTTTTGCCATCACAAAAAAGCTCTTTAATAAATTGTTCATTTTGCAAATCTCGAAGTCCTGGAGTATTAGGAGAAGAGATGTTAATCACCAAAAAATCACTTAAATCTTTAAAGCGTTTAATAAGCTTTTCATAATCACTGAGTGCATTCTCAGCACTGGTGGTTTTATTTTTTCCAATATTGGCTGCTAAGGGTGTTGCAAAAGGGTAGAGTGATTCTAAGCGTTTTGCAATTTTATGCATACCCTCATTGTTAAATCCCATCGCATTTTGGATAGATTCTTGCTCAGGAAAACGGAAACAACGAGGTTTTGCATTACCATTTTGAGGTTCAGGTGTCATGGTGCCATACTCAATGTGCCCAAATCCAAGTGCTGTAAGCATTTTAATCATGGTTGCATTTTTATCAAATCCTGCAGCTAAGCCCACAGGATTATGAAAGGTGCGATCAAACAGTGTTTGCTCCAAACGTTTATCGTGAATGAAAAAATCGATCAGCCAATGTGGCGAGAATAAAAAGGTGTATAATTTGCACCATGCTTGAAAAAAAAATTCTGCAATATGATGGGACATTCTCAGGGGAGAAGTTAAACA
>JAJOKG010000025.1 GCA_021206415.1 Sulfurospirillum sp.
TAACCGCATTTTTTTAGAGAGTCAAAGTAAAAAATTAACCCCGACACTCTTAGAAGATGAGATTCGAAAGCTTCGAGGTATGATTGCGCATATGTCCTCTACGATTGATGATTTTAAGGACTTTTTTTAAGCCTGATAAAGGAAAAGTACTCTTTTATTTGCATGCATGTATTGAAGAGAGCATGAAAATTACTGATGGAGGTATTGCTCATCAAGACATTAGCATTGAAGTGGATTGTCCTGTGGATTTGGCAATGTATGGTTTTAAAAAAGAGCTTTCACATGTTTTTTTAGTGCTGATTAATAATTCCAAAGATGCTATAAAAGAGCGTCAAATTGCACAAGGTCATATTGTGATTCGTGCGTATGAGCAAGAACACTATATTATTATAGAAGTTTCTGATAATGGTGGGGGCGTGAGCGAAGATACTTTACCACATCTTTTTGACCCATTTTTTACAACCAAAGGCAGTGGGGGTGGAAATGGCACGGGACTGTATATGGCGAAGCAAATTATTGAGCAGAGTATGCAAGGTTCTATTGCTATTAGTAATGAAAAGGGTGGGTTATTGGTGTTAATCGTTTTACCCAAAGATGATGTCTCCTAGGGATCAATTTATTTTACATGTAAAGGGTGCAATGCGCAAAGAAAATTATAGTTGGCTTCAAAAAGAGCTTCCATTGTGGCTTAAAGAAGGTCTTGTCACAGAGGAGAATGCAGCGCTTTTATTGAAGCGGTATAGTGAAAAAAAAAGGTGAAACACAAGCTTCAAGTATTGCTTTGAGTTTGGTGGGTTTTGTGTTGGTTGGGCTTGGTATTATCTCCATTTTAGCCTATAACTGGGCGGAACTGGGGCATCTTGAGCGTACCGTGTTAGCCGTAGGACTTTTGGTGGGGTCTCAAGCGTTTGCCTTTTGGGTGAAACACTCTAAAGCATACAACCAATCGCTTCTTGAGGGGAGTGGGGTATTATGGTTTTTAATGGTGGGTGCTTCGTTGGCCATTATAGGGCAAACCTATCATTTAGGGGGAACGTTGTCTGATTTCTTAGGGGGTTGGTTATTGCTCTCTTTTTTGGGTGTATGGGTTTTGCCTTCATTTAGTGCCGCGTTTTTACATATTCTTTTATGGACAGTGGTTTGGGTGAGTCATCATGAAAAGTTTGGAGAGATGATCAATACCACGATGCAACTGTTTATGCCTCCATGGGTACTTTTTGTGGTTGCATTTTCATCGTTAGCCTATTATATGGTACAGCTTAGAAAGGCGCATGACGCCAATGGTACATTATTCTTAAGTTGGGCGATTGCTCTTTCGTTTATGTCTGTGTTTTTCATTGAACTGGCGATTGAAACATATGAACTGCGTCATCTTGGACATATAACAACATTTTTAGCACTTTTCTTTGCCCTTTATTACGTAATAGGAAGGTTGTATCTCTCTCATGGGGAGAAGATGTGGCAACGCCCTTTTGTCTTGATAGGCAAAGTAGGTATTTTTATTTTACTGTTTTGCCATCTCTCTTTTCGGTCATCGCATTGGATGGACACCATAGGGTATACCACAGAAGAGGTCTTTTTTATGAGTGATTTGATGATAGGACTTGGCATGGTCTTTGTACTGCTCTTAGTCTTGTTTGTCCGTCAGTGCAAAAGTGTTCCCTCTGAGGTGCTTATTATTCTCAGCCCTTTTATCTTCTTTATTTACAATACGCTGATACAAAGAGAAGAGGCTTTGGTGTATGAGGCAATTGTATTTATTAATATTTCACTGGTGCTTGGCGCATTGATTATGATTATGAGAGGGGCAAAAGAGTCATGTATGGGCATGATTAATCAAGGGATGCTGTTAATCGCTATTGCTATTTGGATTCATTTTATGGATGCTGATTTTAGTTTGGTGGCAAAAGGGTTAGCGTTTATTGCAACGGGTGTTTTCTTTTTAGCAATGAATGCTCTTGTACGTCGTAAGTTAAAGGCTCACTCATGAAATGGATAAAACAACTCTCATGGAGTTTATTTGGGATTTTATGCCTTGCTCAAGTCAGTGTGATTGGGCTTCAAATTGTGAAATATGAGCGTATTTTAACGCAGGGAGAGATTTTTTTATTTGATGTTTTGCCACTTGACCCTTATGATCCTTTTCGTGGGCGCTATGTAACGCTTCGTTTTAAGGATGCTAATAAAGCACCTTTAGCGAAGGAAGATGAGTTTATGGAAGAGCAGCGGATAAAAGGGTATGCATTATTGGAAAAGCAAGAAGATGTAACGGTGATAAAAGAGGTCACATTTCACAAACCAAAGAGGAACAACTTTCTTGAAGTAACGCTCTCTTCTACGGATACGCTTTATCGTGGGATCAATGAAAAGCATGAAACTATGGTCTATTTCTCGCTTCCTTTTGATCGTTTTTACATGCGAGAAGATCTCGCACCTAAGGCTGAATTGTTACTGCGTGCAGGTAGTGGTGTAGCGCTCAAAGCGAAGCTTCGTGTTTTGGAGGGGAAAGGTATTATTGAAGATTTAGTCGTTGGGGATGTTTCGTTGAGTCAGTTTATACTGACTCAATAAATGCTTAGGCTTTTTTCTCAATACCTAAAGCTAAGAGTTCATTGTCAGTGTAGGGAATAGGCATTTTCTCTCCCTTCTCATTGACATTGACATAGGTAATGACGGCGCTGGTGACATGTAAACAGCGATGTTCCCCAAAATAAGAGCGTTCTGCGTTGACTTCAACTTGCACCATAAGGGAACTGGTTCCTACTTTTAGAATTTTTCCATAACAACTTAAAACATCGCCTACTTTGACGGCTTCACGAAACTCCATTGAATTAACCGCTACTGTTACCACACGTTTAACGCAAAGATCACGCGTCGCAAGTGCGCCTGCAATATCAATTTGCGACATAATCCAGCCTCCAAAAATATTACCAGAAGGATTCGTGTCTTTTGGCATCGCAACAATTTTGATGCGGGGTTCACCCATATTATGCATGATTAGCCTTTTTCTTTTTTATCCACCTTTGAGGTGAATGTTAAAGTAACAAAATTTAAGGTTTCATCATATAACAAATCAGTTTGAAGGCAATTTAAAAGAAAAATCAGATCCTACGCCTAAGCTACTTTGTATCTGTAAATTTGTGTTGTGAAGTTTAAGAATATAATTGACCAATGCCAAACCTAATCCCATTGAATTATCCCATGAGTGTGAGTTTGAACGGTAAAATTTTTGGGTCACTTTTTCAATTTCATCTTCTTTGATTCCTACGCCATTATCTTTTACATGTAAAGATTCATTGTCAATAAAAACCGTGATGGTATCATCCGAATATTTAAGTGCATTGTCAATGAGGTTGGAGATGACAAGCTCCATCATTGTCCGATCAGCGTCAATGAAAAAATGCTCTGGAAGCTCACATTTAATGGTTCTCAGTGGGTGCTTTTCTTTAAAGGTTTGGGCAATATCTTGGGTCATTTTCACCACATCAAAACTACTGTTGTGGGTGGTAAAATCACCATTTTCAAATTTGGTGGTCAGTGCTAAACGATCTATCATCGTAGAGATTTTTTGTCCATTTTGAACAATCTTTCCTAAAAAGCGCTCTTTGATTTGCACGCTGGCATTAGGATCATCCAAAAGCGTTTGCGCATACCCCATAATAGAAGCAATAGGATTTTTAAATTCATGGCTAATAGCAGAAATAACATCGCTTCGTTGCTGAGAAATCAGTTTGATTTTAGCGGTGTACTTGCGTTTTTGTTTCGCTCGTTTTTCCAGTTTCGTGGCAAGTTTTTTGAGGTAATTGGCGATCTCTAAAAATTCCAAACAAAAATGAGAAGAGAGGCTTATTTTATAATCTTTATCGGCGATTTGTTGAAGATTGGCGATAATTTTATCAATCTCTGTACGAATTTTCTGGCTCAGAAGATATGCACTATAAAGCCCCATAAGTAGGGTAATACAAAAAATAAGCGCAATTTTGATCCACAGGTCATAAAAATTATGCATAATAGAGCCAATATTCATGGAAAGGCGTAAAAATAAGATGCGGTTATTCTCTTCAAAACGATGGGCGACGTATAAAAAAGTCACTTTTAACCGAATCAGAAAAACGAATAGCGTGCGCAAATTCTACTTTATACGATTTAACAATCTCTTCACGGTGAGCATGATTGTCCATACTTTCACTTTGTGCATCACTATCGACCAATACCACACCATTTTCATCAATAAGGGTAAAACGAATGCCTGCGTTTTCTTTGATAATGCGAGCAAATTCTTCAAGATTGCTTGTTGTGGGCAGTTGGTTTTTAATAATTTTGATGTGTGACTCTAACTCTCGTTGATAGCTCTCAATATTGTTCGTTTTAATGGTAAAGTAACTCACCACGCTTGAGAGTAAAAGTGTGCCTAGAAAGAGGGCTAAAAGGGTGCGGGTAATGTGTTGATGAAGCATCAGCATAAGCTGTATCCTACGCCCCAAACAGATTTGATATACTCTTTTTCTTTGGTGGGGTCTATTTTGGCTTTGAGGCGATTAATGGCAACATTGACCGTTTTATCTTGAAAAAAAATCATCGCTTTTCCAGACATGTTCTAAGAGAAACTCACGGCTTAAAACAGAGTTTTTATTTTCAATGAGGGTTCGCAAAAGGTCAAACTCGAGTTTGGTGAGTTCGACCTCTTTGGTGTTTACATGTAACGTGTGCGCTTCTAAATCAAGACTCAAATCACGATACGAGAGGGTGCTATTAGACTGCGGTGCGGTGCGTGCTAAAATGGCTTTGATACGAAGCAGTAGTTCTCTCATATTGTAGGGTTTGGTGAGATAATCATCCCCACCTCGTAAAAATCCCTCTTCAATATGGGTATCACTGTCTTTAGCGGTCACAAAAATCACCGCTTGAGAAAATCCCTTTTCCCGAAGAGTTTTTACAAATTCACTCCCTTCCATTCCCGGAAGATTCCGATCAACAATCAGAAGCTCTATGGACTCTTCTTGCAAACACTTCTCTACATTTTTAGTGTTGAGAAAGCCTAGTGTTTCATAGCCCTCTTTTTGTAAATTGTACTCTAAAAGTTCGAGTAAATCCTCTTCATCTTCGATAATTAAAATGGTCTGCTTCATTTTGCCTCTATTGTGTAAAAAATCATTGTATTTAATAGGTCTTCATCTCTCCACCCACACGGGCAAAAATCATGAGTTGAACGATATTAACACTTCTATCTGCCATGCGTTCAAGTTTTCGCATGGTACTTAAAATTTGAATAAAATCAGCACTCTGATCAATGACTTTAGCAATGTCACTTAAAATATTTTTTTCCAAAATAGAGTAGAGATCATCGCTTTTGCTCTCTTCGACTTTAACTCTTCGGTAGGTGTCTTCAAGGGTTTCACGTTCGCTGATATTAATCGTTCCAATCGCTAAGGTAACGGCTTGAATCGATGTTTTGCATAAGTGGGTAGAGTACTCATGCAACGAGGCGAAAGGGAGTCCACTTTGAAGATGTATTACCATGCGTTTGCTAAAACTGCGAATGTTTTCAGCAATTTTGACCAATTCATTGGTGATTTTAAGGTATGCTGCCATTTTACGTAAATCTTTCGCCTCAGGGCCAAAAAGTGCTAGGGTCACCACAATTTCATTGTCAATGGCATTGGCTTGATTTTCCACATTTTTCAAAAGTGTTTTTGCTGATTCAAAACGGTTGGCATCTAAACTCTCCATACCGCTAAGGGCTTTTTCACTTGCCATCGTAATTTCTAATCCTAAATCAATCAGCATTTTTTTGATTTCAATCAGTCTCTCTTCGTATTTTTGAAGCATACTCGTTCCTTACAATAGTTTGCCATCATTGTAATTTGAAATCATTACAATATGGTAACATAAAAAGCTACGAGCTGTTATCGTATCGTAATGGACTCCTTTTATAATCCTTCTAAAATCTTTACATGTAAAAGGAGTAAGACATGGTTGATGTTGAAAAAGCATTGAGCCTAAAGTATCCAAACATCCTCTCTTATCCTACAATTGTGCGGAATAGTCTTCTTTATATTCTCAAAAAGCTACTGCATGAAGATGAAATCAATACCTTTTTAGCACGCTCAGAAGCGTATAGAGGATTTGATTTTGTGGAGGCTGTTTTAGAGTATTTTAATTTTGGTTATATTATTTCCAATAAAGATAAAGCCAATATTCCTTCTTCTGGGAGGGTTGTGATTATTGCCAATCATCCCTTAGGCGCACTCGATGCTTTGGCGTTAATTTCACTGGTAAAAGAAGTACGAAGTGATGTAAAAGTGCTTGCCAATGACGTCTTAATGCATATAGATCCCTTACAGGAGCTTTTGATTCCTATTGATAATTTAAATGGCAGTACCGCCAAAGAGTCTATTAAAACTATTTATGAGGCACTGCAAAGAGATGAAGCGCTCATTGTCTTTCCCTCAGGTGAAGTCTCACGAGCACATCCTACGGGGATTAAAGATACCAAATGGAAAAAAGGCTTTTTGAAATTTGCTCAAAAGAGTAATTCTCCGCTTTTGCTGTTTTTATTGATGCAAAAATTCTCCACTTTTTTTATACGCTTCTATGGTCAATAAAGGCTTCTCGACGTTTTACTTGCCAGTGAGATGTTTAAAAAACGCTCCAAAGTGATTCGTTTCAAAGTCGTGAGATGATCCCTTTTAAGAGTTTAGAAAAAACGCATATGAGTGAAGCAACACAGCTCAGTCTTTTAAAAAAAGCACCTTTATAAAATTAGTAGAGGTAAAAAAGGGATTTTTACGACACAAAAAGGCAATTGCCCATTCCTGAAGAAGCGTAAAATGA
>JAJOKG010000141.1 GCA_021206415.1 Sulfurospirillum sp.
CTCATACGAGCCTTCGTATTTTTCATGGGCTTGGCGTGCTTGAAGAACGCACATATCTTCAAAACCTAAGTATGTGCCGTTCTCTTTGATGTCAAAGCGCTTCATGATGAAAAGCTTGTTATCATCAGAGAGGTAAAACTCAGGAACTTCGATGCCAGCAGATTTTACGACTTTCATGCAGTAAAACTCATTGAGTGCTAAGTGTGGGTATTCATCACCCCACGACTTGACGATGTACTCTTGCAGTGGTAAGGTGACTTTGTCGCGCACTTTAGCTAAGACTTTAGGTTGCACACCACTGAGCGGTGAGTTGAGGGCAAAACGGCGTACAAGTTCATCAAAAAGTACTTCACTTTTAGGATGCAAGAGTTCATCTATGCTTAACGTTGCTTCTTCTTGCGCGGCATTTGCTTCATAGGTCAATCTCCCTTTGATACTGTGTGCCATGAGCTTAAGTAGTCCAAAATTATCGGTTTTGGTAATTTTTGAGAAATGTTTTTTGATGATGGAAAGAAGATACCCCTCAGGCAAGTGCATCTCAAAAATGGGATGGAGTTTTGAGTGTGCATAACTCTTGGCTCGCACGGGCATAGTGAGTGACACAAAAGCATCTTGGTTTTCAGTCGTATAGTCAAAAATATATTCGTTATTTTCAAGAAGGATGGTGCCTGCTTTTTCGCTAAAAACCTTTACATGCAAATTATCTTTCATCTCTTAACTCCTCAAAGGTTGGGAAGGGTGATTTTTCTTTACATGTAAGCTCATAGCCTAAATGCTCAAGGATGTGGAGTATTTTTTTGATCCCAACATCCGAGCTTGTGCCATTTTCAAGGGAGCTAATAGTTGCACGAGAAATTCCAAGGTCGCGAGAAAGTTGCTCTTGGGAAACTTTCTTTGCCTTGCGAAGTTGTGCTATGTAAGCTCCAAATTCTCTTAAATCCATCACATATCCTTGACTAATATTTTGTACATTTTATTATTTTTATATAAAAATGTCAAATATATCAAACAATTATGTGGATTTTTTCCAAGCCCAAATGCGTTCCCCTAAAAGTAGCACACCTACAAAAACGATACCATACTCAAACACTCCAGCCACTTTTTGTGCCCAGAAGCTATGAAGCAGGGCTAAGGTTAAAGCGAGATAGACTGCTTTGTGGTATGTTGAAAAGCGTGCAAAAAGTTTTTTTGTGGAAGTAAGTGCCATCAAAAGCACGATAACAAAGGCAATAAGTCCGACATAGATAAAGGGTTTTTTGAGGCTTTTTTCAAAGATAGTTATGAAGTCAAATTCGCTATCAAGAACGATAAAAATGCTTACATGTAAAAGAGCGTAGACAAAAGAGAGTAAGCCAATCGTTTTTCGAAAACGAAGCCAATTTTGGCCGCAAACTCTTTTACATGTAGAGGGTGCGAGTGAGAGTAAAAGAAGCGAAATCGCCCCGATACCCGTGTAACTGTATAGCATTTTAATGGGGTCGATGGCGTTGTCTAGTTGGTAGTAGGCAACGCCTAAGGGGAGTAGGGCAAGCAGAACGAGAAGGCTTTTCAAAAGAGCTTCCTCAAATCCATACCCGCATAAAGGTGTCCGACCTCTTTTTCGTAGCCGTTGAACATCAAGGTGTCTTGTTTGGAAAGTTTTCCAAGCACGCGCTCTTTAGCTTGTGTCCATCTAGGGTGGTCAACTTTTGGGTTAACGTTGGCGTAAAAGCCGTACTCTTTTGGGTTTTGCTCTTGCCAAGTGTTCAGAGGTTCTGTTTGCACACACTCGATGAGGTCAATGGATTTGATGGATTTAAAGCCGTATTTCCAAGGAACTACCAAACGAATAGGAGCGCCATTTTGCGGAAGCAAACGTTTGCCATACATTCCCACAGCGATGAAGGTGAGCGGATGGCATGCTTCATCCATACGTAAGCCCTCAACATAGGGGTGTTTGATGGAAGCAAAAATACCTTTGGCTTGGTCGGGAAACATGGAAGGTTCATGGCGTGTGGTGAACTTGACGTATTTGGCTTTACTATTTGGCTCTAAGTAATCAAGCAATTTGTAAAGCGGAAACCCAATCCACGGAACCACCATCGACCAGCCCTCAACACAACGAAAACGATAAATGCGCTCTTCCAAACCAAATTTGGCGATGAGGTCATCCACTTCTAGCATCTGCTCGGTTTTAAGTTCTCCAAAAAAGCCGACATTCCACGGGCTGGTTTTCATTTTTTGCGAGAGCTTGACAGGGGCCGTTTTGTCAGTGGAGAACTCGTAAAAATTGACGTAGTTAGTGGCTTGTTCTTCGGTGTTGAGGGTGAGCTTTAGAGGATTGGTATCGGGGGTGTAGGTGAGGCTTAAATCTTTGGGCAATGAAGCCATAAGCTGTGAAAGTGCCGAGCTACTTACCAACGCTCCCGCTCCTAGTTTTAAAAAATGGCGTCTGGCTTCAAAAAGGGCTTCAGGGGTAATATCGTTTACATGTAAAGTTTTCATAGCGACTCCTTTAAGAGTATTTTTTAATATTTATACATGAGGAAACTGCAAATGAAAGGTTGTTTCCTTGTTTGGAATAGATTCAATCCAAACGTTGATGTGATACATTTCACACACAGAATTTACAATATCCAGTCCTATTCCAAAGCCTCCAACGGTAGTGCTTCTTCGTTCAAAGCGTTTGAAAATGGTTTTTTTGTTTTCTTCGCTAATGCCGATACCTTTATTGGTAACTGTTAAAAGATGTTCGGAAAGTTTGACAGAGATGGTTGTTTTGGGATAGCTGTATTTAATAGCATTTGATAAAAGGTTATGAATCACTTTTTGTATACGAGATTTATCCATATGGATAAATGTTGTTTGGAGTTGCGCGGTAATTGTATTTTCTTTCGTCGCAGCGATTTCGTTGAAATAGCTAACGCTTTCTTGGATTAAAAGAGCAAGGTCAAACGACTCTTCAAATACTTCATCAATATCATTAAATGCGATATAACTTAAGCTGTTGTAAATTTGCGAAATGAGTTTTGTACTAATAGAAATATGATTGATGACGCGTTTATCGTCAAATGAGCTTTGTTTTAGATTTGAAACACTCATCATCAAAGCTGCCACGGGAGTATTGAGTTCATGTGAACTATCTTTAATAAATTTATTGAGTTTGTCAATGCGTGAATGAACGGGTCTGAGTAAAAATCGGCTCAAAAAATAGCCTTCAATGCCAGCAAAAATAGCAGAAATTAAAATGCTTAAGACAATAATTAAATTTAATTTGAATATCTCTTGTTCACTCTTTTTCTCATCAACAACAATATAAGCGACATCATTGATGGGGCTTGATAGCTCACGAACAGTATAACGCGTTGTGTTCAAATCAAAAACGGGCATGTTGACGTTTGAAAAAGAGGTTGTTTTTCCTTATTTAACAATGCGACGTTAAAAAACTCTTTTGGCGGATGAAAGGTGTAAGGTACTTTATCCATTTCTGCTCGCATGAGCTCTTTTTCGTAACTCATGATGACAGTTTTTATTTCCATTAAGCGTTTTTTCATGAATTTTATTTGTTTCGTTACTGTGATATAAGATAGCAATAATAATCATAAGAATAAGCGCAGAAGAGATATAAATGGCTAAAAATCCCCATAATGATTTCAGTTCTTCTCTATTCAAAAATGTATCCATTCCCTCTAACGGTTTGAATTTTATCTTTTCCTAAAATATTGCGTAAATTTTTAATATAGACTCTAATGGTCGCTTCACTGGGCATTTCATGATATTCCCATAAATTTTGGATAAGCTCTTCTGAAGAGATGACTTTCCCTTTTTGATTACACAGATACAGTAAAATTTTACACTCTTTACGCGTAAGTGTGTAAGATATTCCATTGGCAAATAAGCGATTTTTAGAAACGATTAACGAAATATTATCGTCTAATTTTAGGGCTTCTTCATTGACAATGTGAAAGCGTTTTTGAATATTTTTAATTCTTAAATCAAGTTCTTCAAGATCAAAAGGTTTTTTAATGTAATCATCACAGCCATTTTCAAAGCCTTTTTTTAAATGAGCCGTATCTTGAAATGCGGTTATGATGATGGCAGGGGTATTGTTCTGATAAGTACGAATTTCTTTAAGAAGATCGATTCCGCTTAATTTTGGGACATTGATGTCAAGAATTAAAAGGTCAAATTTTTGATCGTTCAGTGCATCAGAAGCTAATTGTCCATTATCGCAATGAGTAGTTTGATGCATATGTTTGTTGAGATGGCACAGTAGAATGTCAGATAAGATAGGATCGTCTTCTAACAATAAAATCTTCATTGACACTGTTCCCTTTTTCATCCATTATACCATAGCCTTTATAGAGGCTATGGTATTACTTTAACGTTTGATTATTTTTTTTCTGCTCCACACTTTGCATCAGCAGGTTTTTTCATATCTTTAGGCATTTTATCGCCACCACATTTTGCATCAGCAGGCTTTTTCATCTCTTTTGCATCTTTTGTAGAGTTCATTTCTCCTCCACATTTGCCATCAGCTGCCATTGCACCGCTTACGAACATTGCAGCAATACATAATGCTACAAGAGGTTTCACTTTAGAAAATACTTGCATGTAAATCTCCTTTTTTGGGTTTTGGATAATGGCAGTATAATGATTTTATGTGTAGTGTTCATGTAGTTTTATTACACAAACGTTTTACAAGAGTGTGTTAAAATGTTTAGTATGAAGAGACGAACTTTTATAGCACTCAGTGCGACATCACCTTTATTGTTGAGTTTGGATACGCAAGCCAAAGAAATTCCTAAAGACGCGTGGGAAATCATAGCGAATGTGCAAGAGGTTTTGTTGCCAAAAACCGAACACATGCCATCATCACAAGATGTCAATGCACTTTTTTATTTGGTATCGAACAGTTCCTCTGAGTACTTTGATGCAAATGATTTAGATTTGCTTATCAAGGGAGCTTTTGTTTTTCATCAAAAATTTCCAGATTTTTTGGAGAAAGATACTGAATCGAAAAATAAAATCTTGGAAAGTGCAACGGAAGATGATGACTTAGAAAAATGGCTCTCCAGACTTATCTATTATACGATTGAAGCTATGTTTAGTGACCCTATTTATGGAGGAAATACCCATGAATTAGGATGGACTTCAACGTTACATACCACTGGAAATCCTCGCCCTATGAAAAAATATGGAAGAAAAATATGAATTATGATGTTTGCATTATCGGTAGTGGTGCGGGAGCTGGACCACTTGCTTATGAACTTTCACATGCTGGAAAAAAAGTGGTTATTCTCGAAAAGGGAGATATTTACAGTGAAGAAGATTTTTCCAAGGATGAAATCGCTTACACGAAACGAAATATTTTTACACCAAAACTAAACGATGAGTATCATACCATCGAAACGTTGGAAGATGGGGTGTGGGTAAAAACGCCTACCTACGAAAATAATTGGAATTTTTGGAACGGAAGTCTTCTGGGAGGCTCTTCCAATTTCATGAGTGGCTTTTTTCATCGTCTTAAACCGAATGATTTTAAATTAAAATCCGTTTATGGAGCGTATGAGGGAGCCAATATGGAAGATTGGCCTATACGCTATGAAGATCTTGAGCCTTACTATGATATGGTTGAAAAAATCGTCGGTGTATCAGGGCAGGTTAGCGAACATGCGCATCAAGAACCAAGAAGCACAAATACGTACCCGTATCCTCCTTTGGTAGAACATCCTATTGTTGAAAAATTTGATGCAGCATGTAAAGAGTTAAACTTCACCCCATTCATGACGCCAAGAGCCATTCTTTCCGAGCCTAAAGGGAACCGAAACCCTTGTTATTATTCTCATTATTGCGGTTCTTACGCATGTTCAAGCGGAGCAAAAGGAAGCTCAAGGGCTGCTTTAATTCAACCCGCTTTAGCAACCGGTAATTTACATATCATAGCAAACGCTTTTGTTGTGAAATTGGAAACCGATGGGGCTCAAAAGGTTAAAAAAGCGCTTTATCTTACGAAAGAAGGCACTCAAAAACAGGTAAAAGCGAAACTTTTTATCCTTGCAGCGCAAGCAGTTGAGAGTTCACGTTTATTGTTAAATTCCAAAAATGAGGCATTTCCGAATGGGTTAGCCAATTCTTCAGGAGCTGTTGGAAAAAATCTTCTCTTTTCAGGTGGGGGTATGGGCTCAGGTGAGTTTGATGTAAGCCATTTTAGTCAAGAAGTTCTTTTGCAACCGGGGCTTTTTGTAAATCGTGCTTTGAAAGATTGGTATTTTACATCAAAGTTTAAAGGTGGATTGATTGACTTTTTATTTGAGCATGCCAATCCGATTCGACGCGCCAACGCTTTGAAATGGGAAGGTGACAAACTCATCTTTGGGCAAAAACTTCAAGATAAAATTTTTCAAACATTTACAATAACAAGAGTGCTTAATTTTGAAATCTTTAACGATTGGATGCCCAATGATAACTGTTTTGTCTCCGTTGATGAGAAATACAAAGATAAATACGGCATTCCCGTTGCAAATGTCCGTATAGGAGCGCATCCCGAAGATGTAAGGGTAGGAGAATTTTTAGCAACAAAAGCGGTTCAATTACTCAAACGTATGGGTGCGAAGAATATAACGTACGCAATCTCTCCTTTACCGTCTCAAAATCTCCAAGCAGGAGGCTGCCGTTTTGGTGACAATCCTAAAAAACATGTGCTCAATCGTTATTGCCAAAGCCACGATATACCCA